>NZ_JAMPOL010000010.1:0-277110 GCF_028480325.1 Providencia sp. PROV182
ACTGACGGCGGATTTAAACAAACAACTCGCTTTGTTGAAGCAAAAAGAAGACGGGTTGAAGAAAGCTGAAACGGAGAGCCAAACCACCCGTGAGGCGCTCGCCAAACAGCAAGCGGACGCAAAAGCGCTAGCGGAGAAAAACCAGCAGCTTGTTACGCAACTGAAACAGAAAGCGCAGCAAGCAGATAAGATCCAAGCATCTTTAGCAGAGCAAACTGCCAAATTAGCACAAAAAATTACGTTAGAGTCTGAATTAGCAACAGCAAAAAAACAGTTGGCTGAGCAGCAAGCAGCACAGAATGTTTTATCAAAACAATATGTTGAGAGCCAAAAGCAACAGCAACAATTGCAAGAAAACTTAAAACAAAATGAACAAAATTTTGTTAATGCTCAAAAACAATTGGAACAGGCTAATGCAGAACTGCTGAAATTACAAAAAGATGTTGAAAAACAAACAGCGCTAGTAGGTCAAGCAAGTGACAAGCAAGTTAAAGCGTTAACTGCGGACTTAAATAAACAAGTTACATTATTGAAAGAAAAAGAAAGCGCTATTGCCAAGTTAGAATCTGAGAAAAAATCAATTAGTGACGCTCTTGCTGCCCAAGAAAGTGAGAAGAAAAAACTTGACCAGCAAAACCAGCAATTTACTAAGCAGACTAAGGCTCAAGAAGACAAAATCAGCAAACTTGAAAGTGATATTGCGGCTAAAACAAAGAAACAGTCTGAAATTGAGCAAAAACTGACAGACACGAATAAACTTCTTGGTGATTTAAAAGCGAACTCTCAAAAAGAGTTGGCATTAGCACAAGAAAAATTGAAAAAACTACAAACGGAATTGGATTCAAGTAAATCCATTTCGAGTGATGAAGCTTTAAAATCACAAATTATGGCGTTAAATCGACAGATAACTCAATTACAAAATGAAAATGATGCATTAAAAGCAAGAGGTGGTTCGAAATCGAGTACTGGTCTGGCTGGGCGAATTCCTCCTAGCAAAGATGCAAAAGTGATTGCCGCAGAAAATGCGAAGAAAAACCAAAAAATTATTGAGCAAATTACCGCTCAAAAATACAGTAAGCTCGATAGCAATACTTACTATAAAATCATTCAAGTTGGCTCACCGATAAAAGACGTGAAAAATAAAGACGTGACTTTTATTATGAGAGAGCAATTAACTGACGGTAAGGTTACGGTGTTGTATACCGATCAAAACCCTGTCACATTACCTTATAATCAGTTACCTGCACCATTAAACTCCTTTGTCGAACGAGCAGGGGAAGGGGGAATGGTTAAAGTCTATATTAAACCTGAAGGTGGGTATGGCGTTGAAGGCATACCAGGTGAGGTACCACCAAACTCCATGTCAATTATTGATTTAAAAATAATCAAAGCGAAATAGCATAGCTTTTATTTAAGGTTATCTTAAAGGTAATTTGTCACTGAAAGGCAAATTACCTTTTTTTGTGATGTATCAATCTGAAAGAAGTATAAGAAGTATAAGAAGTATAAGAAGTATAAGAAGTATAAGAAGTATAAGAAGTGAATGTGAATATTTAAAGGAAGGATTTGATGTTTGCCTTTCTGCCAGATTATAGTGAAGATTAAACTTCTATAACTGACAGGGCATGAGTTAGAGTCTTACTGAGCGGTTAAGCTGCTATTCTTGACCGACTCGGTGTGTAGCCAAACCGTTTTCGATAAGTTTGGGTGAAGTAAGATTGACTTGAAAAGCCTGCTTCCATAGAAACCTCTACAATACTCATTGTAGTATTAATTAATAACTGGTGTGCATACATAATACGTTTTTCACTTATCCATGCGCGTGGTGACGTTGCATAAACGGTATTGAACAGTTCTTTAAATGTTGTTAATCCCATACCAAAAGTACGTGCGAACTCACTTAATTTCCACTCTTTAAGATAATTATTTTCCATAAACATTTGTAGACGTTCTATTTGGCGACTACTTAGCTGTCTAAAATTAGATAGCAATAAAGCACCTTGTTCACTGTAGCTTAGTAATAACAGTAATTCACTAACTCGGAGTGAGAAAATGACGTCAGGGTATTCGTTATTAACAAATGTATTTAAGCTTGATTTGATTTCTTCAATGAGAGGGGATGAATTAAATTTAATGATATCACAGGGTAAGCCTTCATTGCGGTCTATTTCGCTTAACTCAGTGCCATGATTGGTGATGAAACTACGCAAAAAGTTATCATCCAAGGATATCCAAAGTAATTTGCAACTTGTTGTTTCAGTGAGCTGTAGTGAGTAAGCTCCCTGTTTGTGATATAAGATATCGCCTTCATTTAAAGATTGTGAGTTAGCTGGGGTTTCTAGTAACACAGAGCCTTGTTCTATAATTAAAAGCCCTTTAGTTTCTAGGTCAATAATGTTATGGGCCGCGTTACTATCAATGTTTATCTGTTTAATGAAGTGTCGATTTGGTGAGTTTATTGCTTGCATGACTATACCTTTTTAATCGTATTTAAATATAAATTCAAAATAAAATATTCAACTATTCCTATCTGGTGATATAAAGCATGGATGTTATTAGTATGATTGAAATTATATAAATCGATTAATTTTGTGTCACATTATAATTCTAAATATAAATAAATGTTTCTAAATATACTTTTTCCGAGTTATTATTGTGAATTGCTCGGTATTTTTTGTGTTATTGGTGGGGTAATTTAATTATTATACTTATAATTTTAATTAGTTTGGATTTTTAATCTGAATTGATAAAATTAGTCGTATGTTAATATGTTATCGTTTTTTACACCTAAACCGTGTTTTTTTTCTACTTTCTTCTTACTTATCATTTTTAGCATAGTAATATAAATTTTAGCTATGCTAATGATGATTATAGATTTCGGCAAAACTATAATTTATTAATTTTACTAATGTAATTAATGGTTATTAATCTAAGTTATTTATTTTTTAAATCGATATGATTGATTTAATTTATTAAGATGTGGGGAGATTGCTATTTGTTTGTGACTCGAGTCTCGTTTTTTAATTGATAGGTTTCTATGATTGCTTTAATAGGTATTTTAAATATATATTTTTATAAATAGTTCCTTAGGGTTACTACTTGTTGCTCGCCATTTTTCAACATCTTTGTGCTTTATTATTTCTCCTCATGTTGTACTTTGCTTTAAATAGAGGGCTAAGCTTGAGCTATAGGCTCACTAATTATGGCTCTTGTTTCTGAGTTGCTCGCTTGTTTACTTTAGCTGGTAAATCAGGGACTGGTTTACGATCATCAAGTAAATGACGTATAGCGAGAATTGGGTGATGGATTAACATCTTCGGGCCAGCCCAGCGCATAACTAGCTTCATCTGCTCTCTCATTTTGGGTTGGTAACAATGGATTGGACATTGTTTACATGCTGGTTTTTCTTCTCCATATCGGCATTTTTCTAATCTATTAACGGCATAGGAAAATAGTTTTTGATAAAAATCAGGTGATTCTGCTGGTGCTGGATAGGCTTTCTCATAGATTTTTATCATTTTTTCAATCGTTTTAATTTCACGGTGTATGCGTTTGCCAACCATAGAAAATTCTCTATAAAAACAAAACATATATTTAATATACAATTTATGGTTGGTTTATGATAATTTTTTTGTATTTTTATTGATGGGACTCAATAAAATGGTGAGTTATTCGGCGTAATAAAAAGAGGGTAATAAAAAAATACCCTCTTATATTAGTGTGAAACAACACTAGCTAACGTTAAATGATCGATAGAATATCATTATCTTTTAGGATGTTAGCCCAGTTTTTGAATTTCATTATGTGAGAAAAACAACTAATACTATTATCGTGATAACCTATTGACTCGAGAGCATTATTTTTTGCATTTCATCTTTAAGATGTAATTTTTCTTTTTTTAGCTTAGCGACATGCTCATTGTAACCAGCACCAGAAGGCCCTTCTAATTTGCTGATTTCTTTGTCGAGTTGATGATGTTTTTCATAAAGAGTTTGAAAACGGGGATGTGTAGAGATTAATTTTGAAACTAAATCTTGATCTGCTGATAACATACTACCTCCTCAGAATATATTAAGCCTCAGTTTCAGTATAAACAGTGCATGCATTTTGTACATCCAAATAGCTTGTAATTTACATAATTTTTATTAGTTTTATGATCCTTCTACTAGAATTAAGTAGTATTACATGGCTTTTACCTGAGTTATCTATATTTTTGTAATTAAGAATCATCTATAGTGATAATTACGGTGTAAATGACTTAACATGGATAAAAGACTGGTTTTAAAAATTGGTTTTGTGTTCTTAAATAGGAATAAATAATGAAAAAAGCGATTTTATCTGTAATGGCGGCGGCACTAATTTCATCTTGTGCAGTAGCAACGGAAGATTTGGAAAAGATCGCGCCATACCCAAAAGCAGAATCGGGTATGACTCGTCATGTGATTGAATTAACCAAGCAACAAAATGAAAATGACTTTATGGTTGAGTTAGTTATTGGAAAAACGATCAAAGCAGATTGTAACCGCCAATGGTTTATGGGTGACCTAGACAGAAAGACGTTGGAAGGCTGGGGCTATGATTATTATAAACTCGACGAAGTAAAAGGCCCGGCATCCACTATGATGGGATGCTCTGAGCCTGCAAAAGACCGTTTTGTGACGACTCAATTAGGCGATGATGCATTTGTGCGTTATAACAGTAAATTACCGATTGTGGTTTATGCTCCGAAAGATATGCAAGTAAAATATCGTATCTGGTCTACAGACGATAAATTAATTGATTCAGTTACAAAATAAATATTAAAGAAAATGCCGCATTTAGCGGCATTTTTTATAGAAACCAATTTAGCGAATAACGAAGACAGATGTTTTCGCATGGCGCACGATTGCAGAGGCTGTTGAACCTAATAAATAGGTTGAAGTGCTTGGGTGATGGGAGCCTACAACAATGAGATCTGCGCTAATTTCTTGCGCATAATCTAAGATTTCATCTTTAGCTGAACCAATACCAATTTTGCAGTTAATCCGTTCATCAGCAACTTTGATATCTTTAATGACTTCTTCTAACGCACGCATTGCAAGGATTGAGCGTTCCGCAGAATCTTTGTTGCTTTCTGGTAATGCGGCAATTTCAATACCAAAAAATAACTCAAGGCTCGGAATAACGGATAGAAAATGAATTTCAGCTGAGCTTAGTTGCGCTAGTGCCTCAACGTGTTTGATGATCTCTTGGTTTAATTCATCTTCTAACAAATCAATAGGGACTAGGATTTTTTTATACATAGCTACCTCATTTTCGTATTATTTAAAATTAATTACAAAAGGTTATCTACAATATACTATAAGTTAAATGAAAAGTAATAAATGCTATAACGTGCGCATTTATAACGATAATCTAAAAATGACATAGCTTCTTCTTTGAAAAGAAAGAATAATTATTATCAACTCTCAGTGTTATTTACAAATCACACAGAGACTTTTAACAAAATATATGCGAAGATCGCGGTAAGTTGCTTAACTAATTGATTTAAATGTGTTATTTGAATGATAATTGTTTTGTTTTTCATTAAAGAACCTATTTTATGACTATGAATAATGCTTCAACACAGAAAAAAAGTGATTTTGAAATCCAACAAATAAAATTTAAAGCCGCAAAAAAAAGTACCTTAGTCAGTGTTGTCGTAAATATTTTCTTATCGATTTGGCAGATAATTGTTGGTATTTTTTCTCATTCTTCCGGGTTAGTCGCTGACGGTATTCATACATTATCGGATTTGGTCGCTGATTTTGTGGTGTTGATAGCCAATAAGAAAAGCCACAAGAAGCCAGATGAAGACCATCCATATGGTCATTTTCGTTATGAAAATGGCGCTTCATTAATATTAGGTATTATTTTATTAATTGTGGGCGTGGGAATGGTTTGGTCAGCGATTGAAAAATTACTGAAACCTGAGTTAATTCCTGAAGTTCACTCAATTGCATTGATTGTTGCACTGATTGCTTTAGTCGCAAAAGAGGGGCTGTTTCGCTATATGTTGCATGTCGCGAAAAAAGTAAACTCCAGTATGTTAGTGGCGAATGCATGGCATGCTCGTTCCGATGCGGCTTCCTCCCTAGTGGTGGCCATTGGTATTGTTGGTAGCTTGTGTGGGTTTAAAATTTTTGACCCACTGGCCGCGTTGATTGTAGGGACATTTGTTTTTCGGATGGGGTTTAAATTCACCAATCAATCCATGCAAGATTTAATGGATAAAGGCGCAGACGAAGAAACTTTGCAGGAAATCCGTTCTGTTTTGGATAATATTAGTGAGTTATCAGGATATCATGATTTAAAAACACGTAAATCGGGTGACTTTTTATTGGTGGATGTGCATTTAGAGCTTGATGGAAATATGAGTATTACTGTTGGCCATGAAATTGCGGTAAATGTGCGTAAAAAATTGATGGAAAACCCATTAATTTTGGATGTTATGACCCACCTTGACCCGTATGACAAAGACGCTAAGCATTAATCACACATTTATTTTATTTTTCGATAAAAACCGAGCTTTAAAGTGGCTCGGTTTTTTATTGCAAGCTATTATGTAAAATCAACACATTAATTATTGCACCTGATTGATAACAAGGCGAAAATTAATAAGCAGTTTCAAGATGGCACAATAAGGTATTTGTTTCAAAATATAGGGCAAATGTAGCAAACCCCACAAAATGCTCTCTATAGTGATTATTGAATGATTGAGGAAAAAATGCGGTTAACTCAAGAACAATGTCAGACATTTCGCGCCCCAAAGGTTATTGCCCTTACTAATCAAAATGGTATGAAGGTTATTCTCAGTAGCCTAGGAGCTAGTTGGGTTAGCTGTATACTTCCACTAGCAACAGGAAAACGAGATGTTGTTTTAGGTTCACCCAATATGGCTAAACAGATGGAACAGGGGGTATACCTTGGTTCAATCGTTGGGCGAGTTGCTAACCGCATAAACAATTCACAATTCACGCTAGATGAACAGCATTATCAACTTTCGAATAACCAAGGTGTACATTGCTTGAATGGTGGAAAACACAGTTTTAGCCATCGCATATGGGGTATTTTTCAACCAACACCCCAAAAAGCTGTTTTTTCTTTGACGTCGCCTGTTGGTGATCAAGGCTTTCCGGGGCAGTTAGACGTTGAAGTGAGCTATGAACTTACAGAAGATAATCAAGTCGTTATTCACCATGCTTATCAATCGACAGAAGCTTACCCTGTTAATCTTGCGAATCACATCTACTTTAACTTAGCGGGGGAGGACTCGGTCAGAACGGCTTTGGAACATGATTTATATATTGATGCAGACCAATATTTGCCGACAGATATGGACGGTATCCCAACGGGAGAGTGGTATAACGTTGCAGATACAAATTTTGATTTTCGCCAAAGTAAACGGATTGGCCGAGATTTCTTACAAGATGATGACCAACGTCGAGTTGGGGGGTATGACCATACGTTTATATTAAACAATACATTAACCGATGGTCTGCAGACGGTGGCAACCCTCGGAGCACCAAGTGGTGATGTGCGGCTAAATATCGCAACCACGCAGCCTGCATTACATGTGTACAGTGGAAATAACCTGCTTGCAACGTCGGGGAAAACACGAACGTATGTCCCTTATTCAGGGGTAGTGATAGCAACTCAGTTTCCAGCAGATGCAATCAATCACCCTGAGTGGGGAGAACAATACAGTTCGATTGCATTTCCTCAACAAATGTACCAAAACCAAACGCGTTACCAATTTGTTTTCTAATACAATAGTGAATATTCAGCGCCTCTATATTAAGGCGCTGAATTACTCGCCAGTTAATGCTCGCCAGTTAATAATTTCCTTAGTCTTAAATAACGAATAGATCCATATATTCATTGACGGGCATTTTTTCTAGCATTGGCTTATCGAGAGAGGCTTTTAAAATTCGAATTTGTTGAGCCTCTGGGAATTGCCTTGCTAAATTAATTCTAAATTTATTTAATAACAATGGCATCCCTTCTTTACGGCGGCGTTTATGGCCAACAGGATATTCGATAACAACTTCATCAAGCACTTGCCCATCCTTCAATGTAATGGTTAACCCATTGCTAATCGAACGTTTTTCAGGGTCATGATAGTCTCGGGTAAACTGTGCATCTTCAGTGCAATGCATTTTTGCACGTAATGCATCAATACGCTCATCTTTGGCAATATTATCTTCATAATCAGCAGCCGTTAAACGACCAAAAATTAATGGGATAGCGACCATATATTGAATGCAATGGTCACGATCTGCCGGATTATGTAATGGGCCTTTTTTATCAATGATACGAATACAAGCTTCATGAGTGCGTATGGCAATAGACTCAATATCTTGAGCCGTTTTTCCTAATTTTTCGAGGGTTTGGTGGAGTTGTAACGCTGCCTCTACTGCTGTTTGGGAATGAAACTCAGCAGGGAAAGAAATCTTAAACAACACATTTTCCATAACATAGGAGCCATAAGGACGTTGAAAACACAGGGGTTGTCCATTAAATAAAACATCGTAGAAGCCCCAGGTTTTAGCCGTTAGCGCCGTTGGATAGCCCATTTCCCCTTTTTGAGCCATTAAAGCCAGCCGTACAGCACGGGAGGTGGCGTCACCTGCCGCCCATGACTTGCGAGACCCTGTATTGGGGCTGTGGCGGTAGGTACGTAAGCTGTGACCATCAATCCACGCTTGGGAAACAGCATTGAGAATTTGTTCTCTTTCCAGCCCCAATAGATGAGAAACAACCGCAGTTGATGCCACTTTGACTAAAATAACATGGTCGAGCCCGACTTGGTTAAAGGCATTTTCTAGTGCGATGCAGCCTTGAATTTCATGCGCTTTAATTAATGCAGTCAAAACATCTCTAATAACTAGCGGTGGCTTGCCTTTCGCAATGTTTTCACGAGAAAGCCAATCCGCAGTGGCTAAAATACCACCAAGGTTATCCGACGGGTGGCCCCATTCGGCAGCCAGCCAAGTGTCATTAAAGTCGAGCCAACGGCACATTGTGCCAAGATTAAATGCGCCTTGCACTGGGTCTAATTGAAATTGGGTGCCTGGGATTTTTGTGCCATTTGGCACAATCGTACCCGGAACGATAGGCCCTAATAATTTTTTACATGCAGGGTATTCAAGGGATTCCATACCGCAACCAAGGGTATCGAGCAGGCAATGATAAGCCGTATCATAGGCGAGGTCAGAAATAATTGGGTAATCCATTACATAATCAACAATATCGCTGATCACTTTATCAAATTCAATTTGTTGCGAACGCACGGTTTGTGTTGTCATTAGGTTACCTTTTAACGCTGTTCTATAGGAGTAAATAATTGATTTTCAGGACCAATATAGTTGGCTGAAGGACGAATAATTTTATTATCTTGTCGTTGCTCAATAATATGTGCTGACCAGCCAGCGGTACGTGCCATAACAAATAATGGGGTAAACATGGCGGTGGGAATGCCCATAAGGTGATAAGCCACAGCAGAAAACCAATCTAAATTTGGAAACATGTTTTTTTCACGTTTCATTACGGATTCAATTCGATCCGCAACGGTATAAAGATGTCGATTTAGGCTCTGTTCTGATAACTGTAAAGCGACAGACTTGATAATAGGGTGGCGGGGGTCTGCGAGGGTATAAACGGGGTGGCCAAACCCAATGATAACCTCACTATTTTTAACGCGTGCTGTAATATCTTGCTCTGCTTCCTCCATTGAGGCATAACGTTGCTGAATTTCTAATGAAACTTCATTTGCCCCCCCGTGTTTTGGGCCACGCAAAGCGGCAATTGCACCTGTCATCGCAGAGTAAAAATCCGTGCCTGTTCCCGCAATAACCCTTGCTGCGAATGTCGATGCGTTAAATTCATGTTCTGCGTATAAAATTGCCGCAATATGCATAAATTTTTCCCATTGAGCAGGGGGCTTTTTACCGTGTAATAGGTGTAAGAAATGCGCACCAATTGAATCATCATCAGTTTGGGTTTCAATACGTCTTCCATGGTGGCTAAAGTGATACCAATACAACAACATCGAACCCAGTGACGCTAATAAGCGATCAGCAATATCCCTAGCACCGGAAAAAGGGTGAGATTCTTTTTCGGGTAACACGCAGCCCATCATTGATACGCCTGTGCGCATGACGTCCATTGGGTGCGCGTTCGCGGGTATGGATTCTAACGTTTGTTTAACACTTGCCGGTAACCCCCGAAGAGATTGCAACTTTTCTTTATATGCAACGAGTTCGGTTGCTGTCGGCAGCCTTTCATGGATGAGCAAATGCGCGATTTCTTCAAATTCACATTGTGTGGCTAAGTCGTGAATGTCAAACCCGCGATAATGCAGGTCATTACCATTACGCCCAACGGTACAAAGTGCGGTATTTCCGGCAGTAATACCTGAAAGTGCAACGGATTTTTTAGGTTTAAATTGAGGTGTTTCAGTACGACTAAGTTGTTCATTCATCATTTATTCCTTGTAGGGGACAGAGGCGATGCAACTTTTAGTAATGATAAGTGCTTAAAAATTAGGATTTATTCTTGGAAAATAACGCATCCAGTTTTTGTTCATAATCGTAATAATGAATACTTTGATACAGCTCTTCTCGAGTCTGCATAAGTGGAATGACACTTTTTTGAGTGCCCTCTTTGCGTAATGTTGTATAAACCTGTTCAGCGGCTTTATTCATGGCTCGAAACGCAGACAGTGGATACAGCGCAATGGCAATGTCAACACTGCGTAGTTCATCAAGAGTAAATAAAGGGGTTTGACCAAATTCAGTTAAATTGGCCAGTACGGGAGCTGAGGTATTACTTGTAAACTGTTGATACATAGAAAGCTCAGTAATTGCCTCTGGAAAAAGCATGTCCGCACCGGCTTCTAAGTAGGCTTGTGCACGTTCCAGTGCGGCATCAATGCCTTCGACCGCTAATGCATCGGTTCGAGCCATAATGACAAAGCTGTCATCGGTTCGTGCATCAACAGCCGCCTTGATGCGGTCGACCATCTCTTGTGTCGAAACAATTTCTTTATTAGGACGATGGCCACAACGTTTTGCACCCACTTGGTCTTCAATATGCAACCCTGCCGCACCGGCTTTACAAAAGGATTTCACCGTGCGGGCGACATTAAAAGCAGAAGGGCCAAAGCCAATATCGGCATCGACCATAAGTGGTAAGTCACATACATCAGTAATGCGTCGAATATCAATTAAAACATCATCTAACGTTGAAATACCTAAGTCCGGCATGCCCAGTGACCCCGCAGCGACGCCACCTCCAGATAAGTAAATAGCTTTATAGCCAGCTTGTTTTGCAAGGAGCGCGTGGTTGGCATTGATAGTTCCAACGAGCTGCAATGGAGATTCTTGCTTGATAGCCTCACGAAATTTTTGTCCTGCACTAAATGACGACATAATAGCCTCATATGATGTTAATTAATTGTAATGAAATTGAGATAACTATAGTCATATAGCAATTGACGTGCCAATCTGGCTCTAAATTACATGGGTATGCAAATGTGTTTAAAATCAAACTGATATTGTTTTTTTTGATTTGTGACGGGAAAAACAATTTTAAAATAATCGGTTGGTGTGTTTCGTTGAAACAAGATATTGTCAATTGAAACATAAATGAAACATGGTAAGAAGGTATGGCGATGATGGAAAAACCGATTATTTGGACTGTTTCAGTGTCTCGGTTATTTACACTGTTTCGAGATATCAGCCCTGAATTTAGTGAACAAGCGGAAATCACCCCACTAAACCTTGGTTTTGAGCAGGCGGTAGAGGCCGTGCATCAACGATTACAGGGTGGACATTGTGATGCCATCATTAGTGCAGGTTCAAATGGTGCTTATTTAAAAAGCCATGTTTCAGTTCCTGTTATTATCGTGAAAATTAGCGGGTTCGATGTCATGCAAGCATTGGCCAAAGCCCGAGAGATTAGCGATAAAGTCGGGATCATTAATTATAAAAAAACACTTTCCTCATTAGATGAATTTCAGCAACGTTTTGGTTTGCAAATTGAACAGCGTAGTTATGTCACCGCAGAAGATGCAAGATCTCAGCTTAAAGCATTAAAAGCAATGGGAATTTCTGTTGTTGTAGGGGCTGGACTCATCATGGATTTAGCTGATGAAATGGGGATGACAGGGGTTTTTGTCTATTCCACACAAACCATACGACAAGCATTCTCAGACGCTATCGAATTAAGCCGAATGTCGAGGCGTGAAAACCATTCGCAAGACAAATATCTCCCTCCTAATCCCGCAAAAGTCCGTTATACCATTAATGACCTGATTGGTTCGTCATTACCGATGGAACGTGTTAGGCAAACTATTATGTTGTACGCACGTTCTGATGCAACAGTATTGATTCAAGGTGCGAGTGGAACTGGGAAAGAGATGGTGGCACAAGCGATTCATCACGAATATACCTTATTTAATCAACATAAGCGCAGTAAACAGCAAATGCCTTTTGTGGCCGTGAATTGCGGGGCGATCCCTGAAACATTATTAGAAGCCGAATTATTTGGCTATGAAGAAGGAGCCTTTACTGGCTCTCGCCGGGGTGGCCGAGCAGGGCTATTTGAACTGGCGAATGGGGGAACACTGTTCTTAGATGAAATTGGTGAAATGCCGATTGCATTACAAACAAAATTATTACGAGTGCTCGAAGAGCGTTCTGTCGTGCGTGTTGGGGGGTATAAACCGTTAAAAGTCAATGTACGAGTCATTTGTGCGACTCATTGCGATTTAGACCGTTGGGTAAGAGAAGGGCATTTTCGTGCCGATCTATTTTATCGGCTCGGGGTATTGAGAATGCGAGTTCCAGCACTCAATGAACGTGGCGATGATATTTTTGTATTAGCGGAGCGGTTACTTAAGTTAGCCTTTGCAGGCTTAATGCAGCCGTTGCCTTCTTTTCGTGTACAGCAGTTAATTGCGTGTAAACGCTTTTTTGTTGAGTATTCATGGCCCGGTAATGTGCGAGAACTCAGAAACTTAATGGAGCGAGTTGCACTTTATTGTAGCGCATACCCCGAAAAGGCCATTAGTGAGGAAATGTTGGCGAGTCTATCTCCTGAGCGCAAATGGGATGCAACAAGCCATGAGGTTGTTATCGATAAAAGTAAGGAACCGCTTACTGACGTGATGAATAGGTTTGGTGGTGATCGTAAAGCCGTAGCTCAGTATTTAGGTATTAGCAGAACAACCCTGTGGCGGCGTCTTTCTTTATTAGAGAAAGCAAATCAGGTAAATCATGATACTAAATAATAATTAATTTGTATTTATTCAGGGGGGATTTTGATTAAAAGGTAATGGATTAGTGAGAGTGCCATTAAGGAGATAATTAGGTTGTTTTTATTCATGGAATCATTGAATACTACTTGTTGAATTAAATTCATTCAGTCGTGTTCAGTGACAAATAAATTATTTTGTTATTAAGCGCTTTTAGGATTTTTTTCATATGACTTAAGTTATATCAAATCGTAACAAAAAACAGAGATGTTTATATCTATCTATTGCTTTGATTTTTAAGTGTTATTTTTGTTTTTCTTGTTGTTCTTTCACTAAATTCACCATCGTAAAAAACGTGATTTTTCTCACATAAATTATTTTGCTAGTCACCATTAGATTTTCTCATTTTAACTTCATGATTGAACGTTCTATATTGCGCTCAAATTAGTCCTATCTTTGTTTTTTTACTACTGCACTAATCGCCGAAATGTGTTCTTTCTTGGGAGCACAATGCTGTCGTATTCAACGATGTAGTTGCAGCGCATATTATTTATTTTGTTAGTTGGAGAGTTGGGCGTGAATCAGTCCACTACTATCATGCGCAAACGCGACAATGCATTCGTTCCTGTTGCAGGGTTAACGATTTTTGCTATTGCATCGGGTTATTTAATGAGCTTAATCCCATTATCGATGGGAAGTTTTGGTATTGATACGCAATATGCGGGTTGGTTAGCGAGTGCGTATTATATTGGTTTATTAATTGGCTCAATGTTAATTGAACCAATTATTGCCAAAATAGGCCATCGTCTCGCCTTTATTGGCTTTTTATTGATGCTTGCCGCGACAGTTATTGTACTGCCGTGGACCCCGACCATTGAAGCTTGGTTGCCAAACCGCTTAGTTGCAGGGGTTGCAGTGGCGGGGATTTTTGTGGTTGTCGAATCTTGGTTATTGATTGGCGATAATCCGAAAGAGCGTGCTAAACGTTTAAGTTTTTATATGACGTCATTGTATGGCGGAACCACTCTTGGCCAGCTTGCTATTGGTGTTATTGGAACCCATGGTGCTTATCCGTTTATGGTGGTATTAGGGTTATTATTATTAGCGGTAATGCCACCGTTATTAGTACGTCAAGGCCAGCCAGAAAGTGGTTCGCATCAAAAACTGTCATTGAAAAAAATTGCTCGTTTAAGTAAACCTGCAATTATCGGTTGTATGGTTTCTGGTATTACCATGGGGACTATCTATGGGTTAATGCCGTTATCATTGAAAAAAGACCAATTCACCACCGACCAAGTCGGTGTGTTGATGGCTTCAATTATTCTTGGTGGGATGTTAATACAGCCAGTTGTTAGCAAATTATCTGTCTTAATGAGTAAAACCTTATTACTTGCGATGGTTTCATTATTAGGTGTTTTTGCTATGGGTGTTATTTATATTTCGAGTGACTACTTAGTTATGATTGTCGCTTTAGCGCTACTCGGTATGTCAACTTTTGCCCTATATCCTGTGGCGATAACGTTGGCGTGTGATAACTTAGATTCCTCCTATATCGTCGCAGCAACACAAGTGATGCTGTTTAGTTACAGTATAGGTTCAGCAATGGGGCCTATCGCAGCAGGGACGTTTTTAGGCCAACATAATGGTTTAGTGAATTTCTTCTTTATTGTGCTGTTAGTGACTGCGATTTATATGTTAATTGCGAGCTTACGTCGTAAAGCCAGTGTGTTAGCAAATTAATTTTATCGACAAATAAAACTGCTAAATAAAAGGCTCTGTGAATTACTTACAGGGCCTTTTTGTCGTTCTAATTATTTCTTTTTATTGACGGTTGAAGGTGACAGTTGTGCTTCAATGGGTGAATGCTTTGTATTACGTACAATGCGTTGCTCCCAAAGCTCCCCTAATTTGAAATCCCATGATAGCGGTGATATTTCTGTTCTACCTGCATTTGGGGCAAATGTAAGTTCGCTGAAATACAAGGTATTTTCATCAGACATCAAAAAATCTGCTCGGCAATAATCAAAAGGTGTGACGAGTATTTCTGCTAACCGTAACATTTCTTTGAATAGTGGTGGCTCAGATACGGGTTCCAACATGTTCGGATAACCAAAAGTCACGGGTTGTAACTGCCAGTTGATATCATAAATATTAATAAATTCATTGCCAAATTCGTCTGAGTAATCAATCTCTGCATAGGCAGGCTTACCAGAGAAGCAATGGATCCTGCATGTTTCTGGTACTAACTTCCGGTTTTTATTAGCGAATAAATCAATATATTCTTCACACATAATTTGTGCGGGAATAGTTTTATAATGACGTTCTCGAGTAATATAGTAAAGGTTTTTAGTTAAATGAAAATCTAATTTATTTTTAGCTTTTAGCCAGTCAAAGTGTGCTTTATCGCGACAAATAATGCTACTACCACTGTCGTGATTGCATTTTAAAACGAAACGCTCTGGCAGTTTGTTTAGATCAATTTCATCGACACTTTTATAAGTGGCGATGATAGGTACTAAATATTCATTTCCTATTGTTCGTGAGATATATTCCCTTACCGCGAGTTTATCTGCAAATTGTGAATATAATGGATTTTTATCTCGCAACATTCTGAAATTTACTTTCTCATTAAAACTTTTTGGGGCTTTAAAATCAGGGCGGTAATTGAGTTTTTTAGTAAATTTATTAGTGAGATATGTTTTGTCACTCACTATGAGTGTACGTAATTTTTTTATAAAATACTCTGCTTTTTTCATGCGAGCACCAACCATTCTAAAATTGTAGTGTGTAATTAAAATCTAATTTTTATTTGATTATATTTTTTATAACTTAAATAAAGCATCAATAAATGTAACGGTCAATTTAATAATTTCTTAATAAATAAATATTAAACAAAAGATAAATAATGTTCATTTTGTTAATAATAGCCGGATATCCGTACACTTTTATATCAATAATTCAATCGATCGTTTTAATTATTCGTCATTAATAATAAGGGTATTGTTTATTTAAAGTGTAACAAAAGTAAAGAAGATAGACCTTAAGGATTTATTTAGATAATATCCCTCCTAAAATAAGGGAATAGAGGGGACATTTGAGAGAATTGTTATTTATAACTTACTAAGATAACTATTTTAATGGCGGCTGCCCCATCTTTTTTAGGAATCGTATTTGAGCCGCAACGAGTTGTTTGTAATCAATACAACGATATGGCATATCATATTGCTGCGCCAATTGGGCTAAGATGTGAGCTAAAGCAGGGTAATGGCGGTGATGCCAATGAGGAAAAATATGATGTGTAAGGTGGTAGTTTAGTCCCCCAGTTAAACGCCATAAATAATGGGGGGTCGGTAGCCAGTCACAAGCCGTGACAAAATTATGATGGTACCAACCATGCTTGATCTGTTTATCTTCAGGAGCAGTGAAAAACTGCGTCTCTGCCCAATGTGTACCGAGTAATAAATAAATGACAAAAATGGATGCAATCATTTGGCTCAATAAGTAAGTGATAAGTATTGTTGTTAAGCTGATCCCATGGCTGTGAGCCACTAGCAGTGGGGTGCCAATCATTAATATTAAGTGACATACTTTGCTACCTAAAAATAGCGTCCAACCCAGTTTACCCTGTAAAACTTTCTGTGTTTTTAAGCGTGTTTTCCCAGTTCTGTCCGACCAATCAAAAACCAGTGCAATCCATGTGAGTGATAATGATGCAACGAAAGGCCAATAAATATGTTGATATTTCATGAAAGGTCGCCAGCGTTGAAATGGCGTTTGGCGGAATATACCATTTTCTTCAGTATCTAAATCATAATGCTCAATGTTGGCATAGTGATGGTGATAATGAACATGGCGTGTACGCCAAAACTCTGGCTCTAAACCTAAAGGTAATGTCACTAAACGGCCAAATAACCGATTTTTCCAGCTTGATTTAAATAAGGTATTATGACAGGCATCGTGCTGGCCAATCACATTCAATAGCATGATGAGTAAAACAAATACAAAATAGGATAATATGTAAATTGAGGTAGATGTTGTTATGAGTGTTGGCAGGTAACTCAGAAGAGCAAAAATAAACAAGATAGCAATTGCAGTAAGATCATATCGGCTGGCAAATACGTGATCTTGCTTAGTTTGCAGATATTCTTGACTAGCTTGTTTTAATGCAGCATGAAATTGTTGTTCGTTAGCATTTGCGAACGTGAGTTCGAAGTCAGTGTGATGCATGCTACTCTCATTTGAGGTTATCTTCTTTTAATTAAAGAGTATATCTTCACTAAGTAAAGCGTCGCAAAATAAATATGAAGGGGGAGAAATATTTCGACTTATTCTGAATCAATTTTTATCAAGAATAATAATTTTTGGTATTTTGGATGAATATTTTTGAGAAATATCGATATAAATTGAGGATTTGTGCAAAGTAAACAATTAAATACGAGTTAACCATTAATTAAACTGATATATATTCTATAAAGTATTTGGTCAAAACACGTACTTATTAATTTTCTGAAATATAAAAACTAGCTACATCCTTGTAGAGTGATCCTTTAATATTAAGGTATCAGGGAAAAATGTGTCTGTCTGTAATAAATTATGTGAAAAAAATACTCAATCTAATTTAAGTTGTTAATAATAAAATATAGTTATCATTTTAGATGGGTTTGTTTTAATTATCCATTATATTTGTTTTACTTAAGCTAAATTAGGAGCTTGCCTATATGAATAATGCGTCAACATGATGAAATAGCCACAGATAAATTATTTTTCGAATAAGGAATGTTATATGAAAAAAATACTGTTAATAATTTTATCAACACTGATTATTCCTGTGTCCGCTCAAGCAGGTTATCAATATTATGGTTGTGATAAAAAAATCTATCAACTAGAGAAACAGCTAAAATACGCCAAAATGCATGGTAACCGAAATAGAGTTGCGGGGTTAGAGCGCGCTATTTCAAATGTACAAAATAACTGTTACGACCATTATTCGGGGGCGACTGGGCCAACAAAATTAAATCATCGTTATAGCTTTACTGAAGCAGATCGTTTAGAGCAGCAGATAGAAGCATTACAAGATGAAATAGAACGCTTAAAAGCGGCTAAAAATTAACTCAATACGTAATATTAAAATCAAATATTATTTATAAGTTAAAAACGTGTTGGATGAATTTAGCGCTATAGCTGCTTGTCGTAATTATTGTCATATTCACTTTAATTTTTGTCTAGCTATAGCGCATTGAATTAATCAGTGAAATAATAAGTTAACGTCGTTTTTTAATATTGTATACTTTTTATTATGGTTATTCGTCCTCATCAACACTGGTTTTTTCGGTTATTCGACTGGCATGGCTCTGTACTGTCAAAAATAACATTTCGGCTTTCTCTAAATATAATGATATCAATCGTAGCAGTACTAAGTTTCCAATGGTACGAGCGATTAGGTATACACTTAACAATAGCCCCCTTTAGCTTACTAGGGATTGCCATCGCAATATTCCTAGGTTTTCGCAATAATGCATGTTACAGCCGCTTGATTGAGGCTCGCACACTCTGGGCTTCGTTATTAATTAACCAAAGAAATATTCTAAGAAATATTAAAGGGTTATTACCTAATGATCAGGCCGCCCAAAAGGAATTTGCTAATTTGCTGATTGCTTTTGGTTGGAGCCTTAAACATGAATTAAGGAAAACCAGCCCAATCATTGATATGTATAGGTTATTACCCCGTACTATTTTTGATGAGGTTATCCGAAGTCCGTTTCCCACTAGCCGAATATTATTGCAGATTGGCCTAAAGGTGGGGGAATTACGCGATAAAAAAGTCATCAGTGATGTACTCTTTCAAGCTATTAATAAAGATATTAATGCTCTATCGGAAGTTCTTGGCGGCTGCGAACGTATTGCGAACACGCCGATCCCGTTTGCTTATACACTAATTTTGCAGCGAACTGTTTACTTATTTTGTTCGTTACTTCCATTTGCATTGGTTGTTGACCTACATTATATGACGCCATTTGTTTCTGTTTTTATTTCTTACACTTTTTTAGCGTGGGATGCACTAGCCGAGGAACTTGAAGATCCTTTTGGGACTGCTGCAAATGATTTACCGCTGAATGCCATTTGTAATAGTATTGAACGCAATGCATTGGATATGTTAGATATTCAACCACTTCCCCCTCAGTACCAGCCAGATAAATATTTTAACTTGTTGTAGTGCTAATCTATTCATTCTTGAAGACAGTAAAGCGTGATATTCACGTTTTACTGTTTCTCCTTATTTCTCTTTCCTCTTTTTTCTTTTCTATCGAATATTATTTTGTCTTTTTGGGTCATACAAATCAGGAATTCTGTACAGATAATCTTATCAATACTATACTCCCCCTATGTATACTAAAGGGGCTTAAATATGCCACATTCCCCAAAAGAAAAAAAAGCAGTTCTTACGCGGGTCAGAAAGTTGAAAGGGCAATTGCTTGCCTTAGAGTCAGCCTTGGAAGATGAGGTTGAATGCGCCGCCATTTTACAACAAATTGCTGCTATTCGTGGGGCAGTTAATGGTTTGATGGCCGGGGTATTAGAGAGTCATTTGCGGGAAGGGCTTCAAGAGTCAGCAACAACACAGTTGCAAAAAGACTCAGTAGACGATGCCATCTCATTAATTCGTACCTATTTGCGGTAAATAAAGAAGGAATAACGATGAAATCACGTGCAGCAGTTGCATTTGGTCCTGGTGAGCCATTAAAAATTGTCGAAATTGATGTCATGCCACCAAAGGCTGGGGAAGTGTTAGTCAAAATTAGCCATACGGGTGTTTGCCATACTGATGCATTTACCTTGTCAGGTGATGACCCTGAAGGGTTATTTCCTGTGGTATTAGGGCATGAAGGCGCGGGCGTTGTTGTTGAAGTCGGTGAAGGTGTAACTAGCGTTAGCGTTGGTGACCATGTCATCCCACTTTATACGGCAGAATGTGGAAAATGTGTTTTTTGTGAGTCAGGCAAAACGAACTTATGTGTCTCTGTTAGGGAAACACAAGGTAAAGGTGTGATGCCTGATGGGACCACACGTTTTTCTTACAATGGCCAGCCTGTTTACCATTATATGGGTTGTTCAACATTCAGTGAATATACCGTTGTTGCCGAAGTCTCTTTGGCTAAAATTAACCCTCAAGCCAATCATGAAGAAGTGTGTTTATTAGGTTGTGGCGTGACCACGGGTATCGGTGCTGTACATAATACGGCTAAAGTACAAGAAGGTGACTCAGTTGCAGTTTTTGGCCTCGGTGGGATTGGTCTTGCGGTTATTCAAGGGGCAAGGCAAGCAAAGGCTGGCCGTATTATTGCCATTGATACTAACCCGTCTAAGTTTGAACTAGCGCGCCAATTTGGTGCGACAGAATGTTTGAATCCTAATGATTTTGATAAGCCGATTCAGCAAGTGTTGATTGAGAAAACCCAGTGGGGAGTTGATCATACCTTTGAATGTATTGGTAATGTTAATGTTATGCGTGCAGCACTTGAAAGTGCACACCGAGGATGGGGCCAATCAATTATCATTGGTGTCGCAGGGGCAGGGCAAGAAATTTCAACTCGTCCATTCCAATTAGTAACAGGGCGGTCATGGCGTGGTACGGCTTTTGGTGGTGTGAAAGGCCGTAGCCAGTTGCCAAAAATGGTTGAAGATGCCATGAAGGGTGATATTGAGCTGTCTCCATTTGTGACGCACACATTGCCATTAGAGCGTATTAATGACGCATTTGATTTAATGCATGAAGGCAAATCAATCCGCACCGTTATTCACTATGATTAAGGAGTCTTTGATGGAGAGAATTGAACGCCATGCGTGTTTTGGGGGCTGGCAGGATGTTTATCAACATCAATCCACCGTGCTCGGCTGTGAAATGAAGTTTGCAGCTTTTCTACCACCACAAGCGAGAACAACCGTCTGCCCAGTGATTTATTGGTTATCAGGGTTAACCTGTAATGAACAAAATTTTATTACTAAGGCGGGAGCCCAACAATTTGCGGCAGAACATGGCGTGGTTATAATCGCACCAGATACTAGCCCTCGCGGTGCTGAGGTTGCTGATGACGAGGCTTATGATTTAGGGCAAGGCGCAGGTTTTTATGTGAATGCTCTGCAAGCTCCGTGGAGTCATCATTACAGAATGTATGATTATATTGTGTCTGAACTACCTGATTTAATCGAAACACATTTGCCTGTATCTGATAAACGTTCTATTTTTGGCCATTCTATGGGTGGACACGGGGCTTTAATGATTGGCTTACGAAATGCAGGCCGATATTCTAGTTTATCTGCATTTTCTCCTATTGTTGCTCCAACCCAAGTTCCTTGGGGGCGCAAAGCCTTTATGGCTTATCTGGGGGAAGAAACAGCTAGCTGGTCTCAATATGACACTGTTGAATTAATCGGAAAAGCGGAGGCTATTCCACCTATTTTAGTGGATGTAGGCACTGCGGATCCTTTCTATCAAGAACAATTAAAACCCGAGTTATTTGTAGATATTTGTGACAAAAAGCAATTTGAATATCGTTTGAATTTACGTGATGGATATGACCACAGTTACTATTTTATTAGTAGCTTTATTGGTGAACATATTGCATTTCATGCACGCTATTTAAACGATAATAGCTGAGTATGGTAGTGTTAGGTATATTGAAGTTTTAGGTATATTGTAGGGTGAGGCCAATAGTTGGTTTCACCTTGCTATTCCTTAACGTTTTAATCATGCCTAAATCGCTACTCTAACCCTCCATGGGAGAGCTTGCTGATTGCTTTAATCGCACTGATTGCGACATCTTTATTTGGGTCATTACATAATTCAAGTAGTCGATTAATCGTATTATGTTGTTTCAGTCGTATTTTACAATCACCTAAAGCGGATATGGCAGCTATTTTTACATCATCATTTTTTCTTTTCGTTAAATCAAGTAATGTATTTATGACTTTGTTATCCATCTTTTATCCTAATCAGGGTATTAAGAAATAAAGTTAATTAAAATCCATTTGTTTCAAAATATTAATTTCAATGTAGAGATGCTACTAAAAGAAAGAATTTGTTAATATCAAAAAACACAACTAATATGGATATAGTATGATTAGGTTTGTGTATGAATAGGTAGCAAAAATCATACCTATTCATATATAGGGATTAGGAAGATTAAATAAGATTAATTAAAAAACCTGTGCTTTAACGGATTGATAAAAAAATATTATTTGTATACTAAAAATGGTGGGAGAGTTTACTCAGTGCCTTTATTGCAGACACCGCAACATCCTTATTGGGATCTCTACAGAGTTCAATTAAACGGTTGATCGCATTTTGTTGTTCAACGGTCGCTTTATAATCACCTAATGCGGAAATAGCTGCAATTTTAACATCATCATTTCCACGATGCGTTAATTCAATTAATGTTTCAATAATGTTATTTTCCATGTAAACCCTTTGAAATACCTATGCGATACCAAGGTATTCTAAGTGAATTTACTTGAGATTTATTTTTGAAATTTAATGCTTTATTAATACATTATATAGATTTTACGCATTTTCAGGCTATTAACTATCTTATTAACTAGGGCGCATTAAGAGAGTAAGGATTATTGATATAAAAAATTTAAAATATTAAAAGACATTAGTTATCTATTAAAATAGATATGACTAAATAATTCTTTATTAAGGTAAAAATAATAAAGCACTTTACCTTTAAAATGAGTTAAATAAAGTGCTTATTAAGCCTGAGTTAGTGACGTAAATAAACGTGAGGCGTGTTATTTTCAGGGTGTTGAGTAACACCTAGGTCAGCTTGATACCAACGAGTTAAGTTTTCAGTCGTTAAAACATCGGTAGGGGAACCTTGAGCGACAAGCTTTCCATTATGAATTAATAACACTTTATCTGCATATAATGCGGTTAGATTAAGGTCATGTAATACACAGCAAACACCTAACGGTCGTTGACGTGTAAGTTGATGTAGTAACCGTAAGCTATGCTGTTGATGATATAGATCAAGCGCAGAAGTGGGTTCATCGAGAAACAAGCATGCGGGTTGAGCTGTTGGTTGCCATAATTGTGCTAATACTCGAGCTAATTGAACGCGTTGCTGCTCACCCCCTGAAAGTTGGCGGTAATCCCGCTGCCGTAATGATTGGCAACTGGTTTGTGCTAACGCTTCATTGATGGCGGTGTGTTTATATTCTGAACCATAGGGGGTTCTGCCCATTGCAACCACATCTTCAACAGTAAAAGCAAATTGCAAATGGCTATGCTGTTTCATCACAGCACGTTTTCGGGCTAACGCATTATGGTCCCAGTCAGTCATTGCTCGGCCTTCAATAAAGCATGTACCATGAGTCGGGGTATTATAGCCTGTTAGTAATTTTAATAGACTGGATTTCCCTGCGCCATTTGGCCCAATGATCACCACAAATTCCCCTTGATCAATCGATAAACTCACATTATCTATAAGCGTCTTTTCACTGATTTTATATGATAAATTTTGTGCTTCTAACAAGAGCGATTTTGTTTGCATTTTTAGATCCTCCCCGAAGGCTGCCGTAAAATTAGCCATAAGAAGTAGGGGCCACCAATTAACCCTGTCAGTAAGCCAACAGGAATTTCAGCAGGTGCAACCGCAGTCCTTGCTACAGTATCGGCAATAAGTAATAAGCCCGCACCTACGATAGCGGAACCAGGAATTAACCAACGATGGTCTGGCCCGAGAGTCATGCGAATGAGATGGGGAACAACGAGACCGACAAAACCAATAACACCGCTCATGGCAACCGCACAACCAACTAACATGGCGCTAAGGAATAATAAAATAAACTTGGTACGCTCAACATTGAGCCCAAGGTAATGGGCGTCTTCGTCCCCTAATTGTAGGATATTAAGCTTACTTCCTTGTGTTAAACAGATAATACAAATAGGAAGAATAACTGAAGCGGCGATGGCCAATGATGCCCAGTCAACATTACCGAGCGTGCCCATCATCCATAAGCTAAATGTTCTGAGTTGTTGGTCATTACTGATATAACTAAGAACACCGATGAATGACATACACAGCGCATTGATAGCGATACCCGCGAGAAGTAGTTTTGCGAGGTTACCATTTGATGAACGATTTAAGCTAAAAATAATAAAAGATACGGCTAGGCTACCAATAAAAGCAGCAGCGACATGGCCATAACCTTGCATCACGGTGGGTAATGAAACAGAGAAAACAATAAATGCGGCAACGGATAAAGCCGCGCCACTACTGATACCGAGTAAGCTAGGATCAGCGAGGGGGTTACGGAATAACCCTTGCATAATGGCGCCAGATACTGCTAAGGCAAGGCCAACTAAAATGGCAATTAACACGCGAGGAAGGCGGATATTTAACCATATTTGCCAATCCGAGTCTGTGGCAGATGCCTGCCACAGTGCTTTTAATGAGAAGTTCATTGCGCCGGCATTCGACGCGATGAGAACTAAACCGCCAAGTGCTAACAATAATACGATAATCACCAAAAATGGGTTTTTAAAGCGACTCATTGGGATTTTTCTAATGCCTCACGTAGTTGTTGCATGACTTTAGGCGTACCTAAACTGAAAGTGAGCATACCGACGTCATCGACAACCAGAAGCGCTTTATTTTTTCCTGCGGGAGTCATTGACATTCCTTGTAATTTCCACACTTTTTCTATTCCACCTAATGATTTAATACCTTCTTTGGTAAAAATGATTAAGTCAGGTTGGCTTGATAGCAAGCCTTCTTGGGATAGAGGGCGATAGCTGTCGAAGCTACTCATGGCATTTTTTGCCCCAACCGCGTTAATGACACTGTCTGCCGCAGTGTGCCGTCCTGCCGCTAAAGGCATAACACCACCGTGACTCATGATAAATAAGACTTTTTTGTCAATAGGAGCCGTATTTACTTGGCTGAGCTGTTGGTTAAATTGATTAACTAATTGCTTTCCTTGCTCTGTTTTACCGACCACATTAGCGATGGTGGTAATTTTTTCTGGAATGGCTTCTAAACTCGGTTTCCCTATCACTTTAATAATTTTTACGCCGCTTTTTTCGATTTGCGAAAGAGCCATTGAGGGTTTAGCTAACTCACTCGCAAGGACTAAAGTCGGGCGCATTGACAACACGCCTTCTGCGTTAAGCATACGCATATAGCCCACATCTGGGAGCTTGGTGGCTTGCTCTGGATGAAGGCTGGTGCTGTCACGGGCGACGAGCTGTTCCTGTGCTCCAAGTTCATACACAATTTCAGTCACATCACCCCCTAAGGTGACGATGCGTTCTGTTGCATAAGAACAAAAAGAGATAAACAGCGTTGATAAGATTAGAAGCCATTGTTTCATAATAAGTTACCTAATTTTAAATGCGTGGTAATGCGGTGACTTGTTGGCGCCATTGCTCTTGCTCTGGAGTCCCTTCCGTACGCTGCCCATACATTTGTGCGATTTGATTTCCTTGGTTATCGAAGACTTCAAGGCTAGTCACATGGCCATCTTGTGTTGGCTTGCGTGTGACCCAGCATTCGGCAATACCATTTTCAATCATGTGCAAGGTGAAATCAGGATTGAAAATATTTAGCCACTTTAAGTCTGAACCTTCACTTTGATATGGCATGATTTTTTTGATTTCACCAGTAAAAATTTGCACACATCCGCGGTTGCCCACAAAAATCATAATTTCGTTTTGATCTTTGAACGCAGTGTTAATCAGCTGATTGAAGGAATCATTAGGCACTTTCCAAGCCAAATCATCGCTAACCGCAGCGAAAACTTGCTGGCGGCTGAGGTTGTTTTTCTTGAGTAGAACAAAAAATTGGTGAACGTCTGTCATGTTGCGCCATTCTTGTTCTAATTGTTGTTTTAGCTCTTCACTAACGGGCTGATTGGTAAATGCAGTTGCTGTTTCATGGATGAGCTCCGGGTTATCTTGGGTAGCATATTTTTCAATCAATGCCTGCCATGCCGCCATATCCGTTTCATCGGTGGTGTAAACTTTATGTAGTGCGTCACCTTGTTTATCAAAAAATTGGATACTATGACGCTCACCGTGTTTGCTGTCTTCCGTCAAAGCAAAGATAGTGTCCCAATGGCTGAAAAACATCCGTAAATCAAGGGCGCGAGGGTTTAAAATTAACCCACCGTGTGGGCTAAAGGTTGCATTGTCATAACGACCAACTTGCTCATGAACCACATATTCGTTACGGGTAATCGCTTTCACTTTCCCAACAGTGGCTAATTCTGTCAACAAAGTGGGGGCATCGACATTTAAACGAACAGCTTTGTCGTGACCAACACGACTATGCAGTAGCTGAGCTTCAGATACATTTAAATAGGCGGCGAGATCGCGAGCGTATTTGGCTTTGTTATCTGTTTTTGCTTGTTGGTAACGCTCGTAAAGTGCTGAATTCACGTTTATCTCCTTAATATTGTGTGAATTACCATTGGAAGCTGACAAGCAGCTTGGCATTACGTCCATCTTGAGGAATACCTTGTGATGAGTAGTATTCTTTATCAAATGCATTGCCTAACACGACACTGGTTCCTAACCCTTTGAGTTGTCCTTCACCTTGATAACTCACATAGAAGTCATGTACGGCATAGCCGGCTTGTTGTTCTGCTTTAGAGGCTTTATTGAATTCTGTATGGCGCGTAAACTCCCCTAGCCAGCCCACTGAAAAACCGCTGTCTGCAATAGGTACGGCCAGATTACTGGTGACAGAATCAGGTTTAATTGATGTTATTGATTTTCCATTAGATTCATCTTTTCCTTCAGTATGGTTATAAGCCAAACTCCAATTGAAATAGTCTGTTTTATAATCCATTGAGGCATCCCATCCCCAAATTTTGGCACGTTTAGTATTGATTGATGTGGTGTAGTTATTTTGCAAAATATATCTATCAACATTCACATATGTGTTGATGTAATCTTTCGCTTTGGTATCAAAATAACTGGCTTTAAATTGTAGGTTGTCACGATCCATCAATAGGTCATCGAAACGCAGGCCAAAACCATATTCTGCAGTACGGGTTGATTCAGGTTTCAGATTAGGGTTTGGTTTCCATCTATTAACGATTGGCCCCATTTGGAAGTGGACCTCGTCGTTATACATTTCCATCATAGAAGGGGCTCGGAAGGCTTCTGAATATGACGCAAATAGCATTGACCACTCTGTTGGTGTGATGCTAACGGCACCTTTAGATGACCATTTACCTTTTTTCACATCTTCATTGCCATCAGATGTCGCTTTATAGTGGTCATAGCGCGTACCGACAATAAAGGAAACAGGCAAATCTTTTAGGCTAATTTCATCTTGTAAAAAGCCGGATGCAAAGGTGATGTCCGCATCGGGGAATTGGGTGGTATTTGCATAAGGAGTTTGTTTTTGCTTATAAGCTTCACTGCCGTAAGTCAGGTTATGTGACGCTAATGGCAAGTCATAAAAGTTAGAGCGGTTATCAGCTTTTATGCCATAAGTTTTTTGTGTACGACCTTCATAGGGGGTTCCTTGGCCTTTTGCCGTGATATTAATATCGGAGTAATAAGGCGTGACTTTAAAATTTAGCCATTCCTGTGAGCCCGGTTTAATTTGATAAGTTATCTGTGCATCACGTTGGCGAGTGGTACGGTTAACTTTTAGATTGTCACTCCCTACATTAATTTCTTGCGGGTTTTTCGGCTCATTGGCATCATTATTATAATAACGCACTTGGCCAGAAAGCTTTTGTGCATCATCGATTTGCCATGTTCCTTTTGCCAGCAGGTTACCAATGGTTTCCTTGTTTTTCATGTCATCGCCATTACTCATGCGGACATTACCAGTTTCTTTCGTGACAAAGCTGAATAGCCCATCAAGGTTATCACTACGGCCAAACGCAGTGCCGCCGAAACCGAAGCTATGATCGCCAGTAGCGGCTTCGGTAAAGACACGGAAACCGTGGTCTTGGCCTTCACGTAATAAGTCTTTGGCATCAACGGTTTCCCAAGCAATCACACCGCCCATGGCACCACTGCCGTAGAGTAGGGCAGAAGGGCCACGGATAATTTCAACTTGCTTAATCAGAGCAGGGTCGATAAAGGTGCCATTGACATGGCCTGTATCTGTGCCTTGGCGAATACCATCCACTAAGGTCAAAATGCCGCGTCGATCAAACCCGCGCATATAAATATCTTGCCCATTTGCACGGCTAGTACCGGTGACACCAATCCCGGGAACTTTACGTAAAATGTCATTGACGGTGCTGGCCGTTTGCGTTTCAGGTGAATTATTTTTGATCACCGTGACCATCATCGGGGTTTCGAAGCTGTCACGTTCGCTACCTGTCGCATAGACAGTCATCACATCATGATGATTTTTTTTTGGTGTTGGTTCTGTTGTTTGTGCTTGAGCACTTGCTATCACGCCTAAGATGGCACTGGCTAGGACTGACATTCGCAAAACAGGGGACATAATTGTGATACTCCATATAGTTTTTATCTGTATTAAGCAGAGTGAATTCGTATTAATTGATAGCGATGTATTGGTCTGGAGGACCTGAATTCGGTATGACACAGGAAAAATTGCATGTAAGCGGTGTCTGAACATAGCAAGAGGAGTAAACAACTAATGAAGGTATAAAGCTGAGGTAATAGTCAGTAACTGGTTGGTGTTCAGCAGGACTATTTGGGATGTGGCACATTAACGCTACCGCTGCGAGATAGTCAGGTATCGAGTGGCTATCCTTGCTGATTCGATATTTAGCGGCACAAATGTGAAATACAGACGTCAGTTTAAACTCCATAAGAAACCTTTTCCTATGTTTAGATTAAGCTGGCTGCCTGGATAATTAACCTAGGTGGCTTGCGAATTAAGTTTTGGTACGACTTACTTTGGGTATGGCTTACTTAGTTAAGATCAACTTACCTGTACGAGTTTGTCTCAATTGATAAAGCTCGCCATTATGTTGAATTGAGACCTTACCGGCAGGGCCCAATAATTGTTGGCTTTCTATCACGTCAGTTTTAACGGGTTGTTTCGCCGTTTCGACGGTATTTTCTGCAACTGGGGCTGTCATATTATTTACCATACTAAGTTTGTTGATAATCGAAATGATATTGAGAATGATTATCTTTAGAATGATTGCCAATATCAAGTAATTTTCACAATCAAACAACAAAAGAGCCACAAAAAACTAAGTTCGTACGAAAAAACAGCATTAATCTAGTGGTTCCCCACTTACAAGGCTATAATTGAGTTTCTCTATTCATTGCATGGGTGAATAAAATGAAAATATTACTGTTAGGAGCGACAGGGCTTGTGGGAAGTCATGTTTTATCATTGGCACTTGCAGACTCTCGTGTGACTCAGGTGATAGCGCCAACACGACATGCATTAGCAGAACATGAGAAATTACAAGCACCTATTGTTGATTTTAACCATTTACCTGACGAGGCTGCGTTATGGGAAGTCGATGCTGTGATTTGCGCGCTCGGTTCAACCCTCAAAGCCGCTGGTTCAAAGGCGGCATTTCGTCAAGTGGACTACACCTATCCTTTAACCTGTGCAAGGCTAGCCAAAAAATGGGGTTGCTCGACATTTGTATTGACTTCTGCTTTGGGGTCAAACGCTAAGTCACCTTTTTTTTATAGCCGAGTAAAAGGGCAGCTTGAACAAGATTTAAGATTACTGGGTTTTGATTCTTTAACTTTAGTTCGCCCGAATGTGATTCATGGTGACCGCCAAAAAGTGCGTTTGGGTGAAGTTGTTGTGATTCGTATTATTTCCTGTCTATCATCTATATTGCCCGCGAGCTGCCAAGTTAGCCCCGCAACAAATATTGCGAAGGCATTATTTGAGGCTGCAATAAATCCCACGAAAGGGGTTCGTGTTATTTCATCTAAACAGCTTATATAACACTGGCTAGTTCATTTTTGTTGGTTATGTTGTTTTTTTGTTTCACACACAAAAGCTTCAATTTTATGATGCCTGAAATGCTAACCGATTTAGGAATTACAAAAGTTAATGTAGGGTTGGTAAACATACTGATTGATGACAAACATATTATGTTTGACGGCAAGTCTAATAGTTTATTGAAAATAAACTAGGAAAATCAATTTATTGATTTTCGGCTGATGACACAAAGTGGGAAAAACCACGTTTTATCCCGCTTTGTCAACAACCTAAAGCCCACAAATGTGGGCTTTTACTCTTCGAAGGTTACCCCTGAATCTGTGCTAATGAACCGTATAAATCATAAAGTGTTTCATATTCATCTTGCTGATAAAATCGAATTTTATCCCAACAAAATTGCTTAGCGACTTCCACGGTAAAGCGTGTGGCATCGATTAACTCACTTTCATAACTTGCACCTGTTTCACTACCGGGGATAATCGATTTAGCCGTAATGGCAAGGCCAACAACAGGTGCCTGTGTTGCAATATGCGGTTGCATTATAGAATTAAAGTGATAAACACCGTTATCATAAGGAGAAATGTCTTGTGTGGTGATAGGAAACGTCTTTGCCACATCTCCTGTTGCATACTCCAGTAAGCGAACTAAATCAGGTGCGACGCGTAAAATATAGCCTTGCATAGCCGTGGGAGAAATCGCAATCCCTCGGTGCTTAATGATGCTGTTTCCCTTTGATGTATCGATGGATAAAATAGCATCCATCTGTTTATCGACTTCATATTGGTTCATGGTATTAGATGAAACTGGCATCCCCATAAAATCGACAGGGTCATGAGGAGTAATCGAAACATGCGTGGCGATATGAGAGCTAATTATTACGTCTCCTTTGAGGCTCTGCCCCTTTGCCGCCATATCCAACAACTTCATCGCGCTGGCAAAAGCGACAATTGACCCATCAGCATCAGAAACTATTCCAATACGATTCGGTTGTGCCTGTTGTGCACCTAAACGACCGATAATGCCTAAAGTCGGGTAAGTGCCTCCACGGTGTTTGCCCTCAGAGCCTGGGATTAATACTTTTATAAAATGGCATAACTGACTTGTATCCTCTGGGGATTCATAAGGAATAGAAGTAACAGTGATGATGGCATCATTTGAGCCAACAGAATGAAGTAGCGCTGCCATTTTTTCGCCATCAACATCAGGGGTGTCTAATAAGTCATAAACTTGGCTTAGATAATTCAAAGACATTATTGCACTCCTTTAATAATATTTAATTTGAATGGCTTGTTGGTAGCAATTTCTTCAATCTTATTAGGTTCCCGTAACCATAGGGCATTTTGCTCACCTAAAATGGTGCCATGGTCGTTTTCAATAAATAATGCTGTTCCTTCATATAGTGCGATCAATTCTTCCATGGGGTTAATCGTTAAAAACTCATTTAATCTCTCTTCACGACTTTCCCCATTATGGCCAATTGGTTTACCAGAAATAAAATGCGGGTTAATTTGAAATGGGCAAATATTCAGCGCACTAAATGTAGGGGGTTGGACAATTGGCATATCATTGGTAGTGCGAATACTCGGTGTTGCAACATTACTGCCTGCACTCCATCCCATATAGGGAATGCTTTCATATTTAACTCGTTGTGAAATCAGCTCCACTATGTTGGCATCATATAGGCGTTTTAATAAGGCAAAGGTATTTCCGCCGCCAATAGCAATCGCTTGTGCTTGTTTAACTGCCGCAACAGGGTCGCTAAAGTGATGAATTGATGTTAATTCATAACCTAAAGCATTAAATACCGGTTTTACAATTGCTTCAAAATCATCAAAACTGAATGTAACTGCGGCATAAGGAATAAATAGAATATTTTGTTTTTTATGTTGTAATAAACGATGGATTTGTTCGCCCGCATGTTGTAAATAATTCATATTCCCCATGCGAGAACTACTCATTAATAACGCATTAGTCATTGCTATATTCCTTTTTGATTTTTTTTATTGAATTAATTAATAAATCGATTTCTTTTTCACTATTAAAATAATGAATTGATAAGCGGGCCATTTTTTCTATTTGATAGAACTTTAAAATAGCGGTTGCCATAAAGTGACCTGATTCAATAATGATATTTTTAGCTTCTAATTTTTGCATTAATACATCAGAGGGGATTCCGTTAATATTAAATGGAATTATTCCTATTCGCTGGTGGCTATTATTAGGGCCATAAATTTCGACACCAGAAAGTTGAGATAATTGCTGCATCGCATATTGAGTGAGTGTTTGGTTGCGATTCTCAATTTGTTCAATACCGATATTTACAGCATAGTCTAAAGCCGAATCTAAACTAATAATGGCCGGAACATTTGGGCAGCCCGCTTCAAAGCGTTTTGCTGTTTGAGGCAGAATAACGTCTCCTGTTTGTGGGTCAATTGAGCTATTCCACCAACCGACCAGTGTGGGGGTTAATGATGGTACCAATGATTCACGAACAAACAGAATTCCACTGCCTTCTATCGCTCTTAACCCTTTTCGTCCACATGATGACATAAAGTCACATTGCCATTTTTGAACATTAACGTTATACATTCCAATGGCTTGTGAAGCACTAATATGGCTAAGTACACCATGCTTTCTGGCTATCTCACAAATAGCCTGCACAGGTTGAATTACCCCAGTTATGTTAGATAGCGCAACGAAACTGATGAGCTTTGTCTTAGAGGTTATCGCTTGCTCGATAGATTCAGGTGAAAGGACACCATAGCTATCCGCACTCACCTTAATAATTTTTATTCCTTTTTCATGCGCTAACAGTTGCCAAATTGCAATATTGCTGAGCATCTCAGTATCAGGAATTATCACTTCATCGCCAGCTTGCCAAGAAATACCTCTAGCAATCAAGCTGATAGATTCTGTGCCATTTTTGGTAAATGCAATTTCACTGGGCTTTGCTCCGATAAATGCGGCCAATTTTTGTCGACAAATTTCAACTTGCTCATAAGTTTGCTTGCGGAAGTTCGGTAAATAAGTCCCTTGCTCTGCGGTTTTATCAAGATAGCGCTTTACTGCGTCTATTACCGGTTTTGGCGGTGGCGCAGCGGCTCCCGTATCAAAATAAGCGTAATGTTGTGAAACTAGAGTGTCTTTTTGCACTTGCGACCAGATATTCGTCATTATTATTCCCTATAAAGTTATTTAGCCCAGAAGGAAAGCAGTTTCGCTTTGAGGGTTGGCAGGAATGCTTTAGCCGTGGAGTAAAGAGCATCGCCAGCAATAAGCCCACCAGCGAAAGTTGAAATTTTATCGGAACTGATATTGAAGAAACGCTCAATGATAATTCGAACCGCGAGTGCAGTAAGAACCGTCCAACCTGCAATAGGGTAGTTAATCATCAAGCCAGTTGAGAAGAGTACGCCAATCTGGTTTTTAGCACCGCCAATTAACTGAATGATGGCACCCGGTATGGCCCACAATAACAACATCATTGCCACATCTGAGGAGCTTCCTGCTTGGATCGTAGCGGCATAAAGCCTTGATGCAGGAACGATTTTGTCTTGTTCGAAATAAAAATCGTAGGTAAGTGCAACCACCACCAAGGCGCAGCAAAAACCGATAATAGCGGCAAAATATTGTTGTTTTCTCCCATAATGTTCTGCAGATTGGTTTTTACCATAACCGCGGATCATAAACCCCGTTTTTAGGTCAAAACCCATATCGGCAAAAGCAGGGCCTGTCGCGGCACAAAACCCAACTAAAACGGCCAATGCTTCGGGGGGAAACCCCAGTAAAATACCAATCATCAATGAGATAAGAGCTGCTGCAGTTGCAGGAAACCAGCCAGAATGCATCGCAGCCATACCTACAATCATCTCTTGGATTAAAGCGGCTAAGGTCGCAAAAATGAGGAATCCAATAAGTTGTGGCAATGTCATAGTGACAAATATTTGACTAATAAATGTGAGTGCTAATGCGGTTAAAAAGTAGAACGTTGCCCCTTTGATTAAGGTTGATTTGATACGTTTGCTACTTTGGCGTAATTCATCACTATCTTCGCTTTGTTGCTGACTATCTTTCTTGTTGCGAAATACAATGGCTCCGATTTGGATTAATGCGACGATACCTGCACCAATCATCACACCGTGTGGGACATAGTTTTCATATAAATTATAAGTAATTAGCCCTGACTCAGAAAAACCGCGAATGAGAAGTCCAACAGCAAACATGAATAACGCGAAAATACTGCCAATCAACGCGATCCCTGCGGATGCCATTGGGATACCAAAACCTGCACCGATGGCTCCAGCAGCAAAGCCTGTCAGCAATGCGCCAAGCCGCTTTCCACCTTTATTTCCTGCCCACAAAGTTTCTGCGGTGGCAACACCGGCAGGCCAAGATGCACTGGCAGGATAGGCGCGGGTATTAAACAAGCCATATAAAATCGTGCCATCAATGATAATCGCAACGAAAGCTCCAGCCATCATCGGATAAATTAATTCAGGCATACCCAATACCCAAGGCACACCAATGGCTACTATTAAACCATTTGCTGCAGCAAAGGTTGCTGCAGAGATGCTAGTTTGAATTAAATTTTGCGCATCGATAAATTTAAATGATGCGAAAATAGAAAGTGGGACACGAGATAATAAAATGGCGAGAACAGCACCGATAATTGATGTGTTTGCGGAGATACCTAGTGTGACAATAATCTGAATACCAATAATAGCACCAACAAAAGATAATATAATTATTGCGATGAGTAGTGCTGGAGAAAAAATAGATACACGTACCTCAGTATCATTTTTATCATGAGATATATTCATAGAGTTACCTATTTTATTTTAATAATTAATAACTGCTTTTTATCTTATTATTTCACCATGGATTTAAAATATGGTAGATAATTTACTGGCTGTGGATTTTAATAATGGATAATACTCGGTTAAATTTTTACTTTGGCTTGATGCTGCAATGCATAACGAGCCTAATACCCCTTTTTCAAAAGAAAATATAGGAACGGATAACCCTTGTGTTCCTGCTAAATAAGCTTCTTTTGAATATGCATATCCTTCTTCAGCATAGAGACTTAATTGCTTTTTTAATAAGGTGTTATTTTGCAAATTATGTTTAGAAAGATATTCATCAATATATGAAATATCCATTGAGCTTAAAATGATTTGTGTAAATGGGGCTTCATGCAAGCTCAACGCTTCTCCTTCTTTAGATGTAAAGCGGATAAGATGGTCACTTTCTAAAATGAAATTACAAATAGCGATATCATTGTAACGGCGATAAATAAATATGGTTTCATGTGTTTTATCAGCGAGAGGGCGTAAGTAGTCACTCGCTAATTGTGAAAACTGGCGTGTGTTATTGGCTAAATGACCGATTTCAATACACCGCAAGCCTAATAAATATTCTTTATTTTTATTTTTTTGTAAGAAACCTTGCTCTTCTAGAATATTAAAACCCCGCTGTACGACGGAAGGGCTCTTATCAAGATGACGAGCTAACTCACGTACTCCCCATATGGGCTTGTTGATTGAAAAGTAATCTAACAAGGTTAATACGAAACCAGCAGATTGTAGTCGGTTATTCATAGCTTCCCCTGTTTATAATTAATTGAATTAGCACTATTGTTATATTTTTGTTCCTTATACGGGAACAGTGTGCCGTTTGGTAATACAAACATATTTAGATGAAACAATATGCAAAGTAAATGGTTTGTTGCATCTGTGTTAAGTAGGTCACTAAAACAGTTCTTATCATTTATCTTTTTTTTCTTGCTTTCTCTATAACTATTTGAAGTTAATTTATTTTTTTTAGTCTTTAGCTGTTCCTACTAGCGAAACAATCAAAAGGACGCAAATGGATAAATGAGTTATTGGTGAAAACAGGAGAATTTGTTTACCTTGAATGATCTTTTCCTGATGCGATTTATTTATGTGAGAAATAGATTATTTTATAATTTTGTGTAAACGTTTACACTAAGTCGAGATTGATCACAGAATCTTATCTAAACTCGTTGTTATACTCGGTAGCAATGACAAGTTGGAAGACAGAATGCAATTTAAGCAGTATTGGGGGAAGAGAGATGCAACAGGTTGAAATTCTCGTTACAGGCGGGCTCGGGTATATCGGTAGTCATACTTGTGTTCAATTGATAAAGGCTGGGCTATCACCAGTTATTATTGATAATTTGTGTAATGCAAAGCTAGAAGTGCTTAATCGTATTGAAAGATTAACCGGTATGCGCCCAGTATTTTATCAGTGTGATGTTCGAAATGAGCAACAGCTAGCCCACATTTTTTCTTCTCATCAATTTCATTCAGTTATTCATTTTGCAGGGCTAAAAGCGGTTGGTGAATCAGTAGAAAACCCCCTTAAATACTATGATGTTAATTTCAATGGGACATTGGTATTAATGCGCTGTATGCAGGAAGCGAACGTGAAAAGTTTGATTTTTAGTTCGTCAGCAACAGTATATGGCGAGCCCAGTCGTTTACCTATCACCGAAGAGTTCCCAACGGGTAATACGCAAAGCCCTTATGGCACCAGCAAGTATATGGTTGAGCGTTGTTTATCTGATTTATTTCACTCAGACCCGTCATGGTCATTAACATTATTACGTTATTTCAACCCAGTAGGTGCTCATCCATCGGGTTTGATGGGAGAAGACCCACAAGGGATCCCAAATAATTTAACACCTTATATTACCCAAGTTGCAGTAGGGAAAAGAGACAAATTGGTGATTTATGGAAACGATTACCCTACGGTGGATGGGACGGGGGTTCGGGATTATATTCATGTCATGGATTTAGCTGATGGCCATGTTGCTGCTCTACAAAAGGTTGGTAATCAAGCAGGGTTACATTGCTACAATTTGGGTACGGGGAACGGCACCAGTGTTTTGCAAATGTTACATGCATTTGAAAAAGCTGTTGGAAAAGCCATTCCTTATGTGATTGAACCACGTCGTGCTGGGGATATTGCGGAATACTGGTCAACACCAGAAAAAGCGCACCATGAACTAGGATGGCAAGCGGAGCGAACTCTTGAGGATATGGCGACTGACAGTTGGCGTTGGCAATCAAATAATCCCAATGGTTATGAAGTTTAGGAGATGCATGAGATGAATATTTTGCCTTTTAACCCTTCGGATTGCCCTCATCGTCGCTATAACCCATTAACAGGCCAGTGGGTGTTAGTGTCCCCTCATCGAGCAAAACGCCCGTGGAGCGGTAAAGATGAAAAACCATCAATAGAAAATTTACCTCAATATGATGAGCATTGCTTCTTGTGCCCTGGCAATACAAGGGTCTCCGGGGAAGTGAATCCTAACTACCAAGGGACTTATGTATTCCAAAATGACCATGGTGCGTTATTAGCACAACCCTGCGCCCAACCTGATAATCAATCTGAATTGTTTCAATCACAATCGGTGAGTGGGGTTAGTCGAGTGATTTGCTTTTCGCCTGATCACAGTAAAACACTGCCAGAGCTGTCTGTACCTGAAATTGAAGGTGTTATCGAAACATGGCAGCAACAAGTTGCTGAGTTAAGTGAACGTTATGCTTGGGTTCAGGTTTTTGAAAATAAAGGGGAAATAATGGGGTGTTCTCAACCGCATCCTCATGGACAAATTTGGGCAAGTGATTTTTTACCTAATGAAATTGCACGTAAGGACCATTTTCTCACGCAATATTATCAACGTCATGGCAGCAACTTATTAATTGACTATATTAAAGCTGAGCAACAAGATGGCTCACGAATTGTTGTTGAAACTGAAGAATGGATTGCACTTGTTCCTTATTGGGCAGCTTGGCCATTTGAAACCCTGTTATTGCCAAAACAGCATATTCGCCGTATGGATGAAATGAATGAAGCCATTCGTGCAGACCTTGCTGTTGCGCTAAAAAAACTCACAAGCCGTTACGATAATCTATTTCATTGCTCTTTCCCATATTCAATGGGATGGCACTTTGCACCTTTTATTAATGAAAGCCAAAGTATCGATCACTGGCAACTACATGCCTTATTTTATCCGCCATTACTGCGCTCAGCGACGGTGAAAAAATTCATGGTGGGGTATGAAATGTTAGCTGAAACTCAGCGAGACCTGACACCAGAACAGGCCGCACAACGTTTACGTGATGTGAGTGACTGCCATTATAAACAAAGTCAAACTACTAAATAATTCATCAAATTATAATTAACTTAGCTGTTTGCTGGGTTAACCAAATTACGCATTAAGGATAATTAAAAATGGAAACGTTAAAGCAAACTGTTGCCTCGTCGTTTGAAAAAACCTTTGGTTATCAACCTGAAATTTATGTTCAAGCGCCGGGGCGAGTGAATATTATCGGTGAACATACGGATTATAATGATGGCTTTGTTTTGCCTTGTGCGATTGATTACCAAACGATGACCGCGGCGGCTAAACGTGATGATCGTATCATCCGAGTCGTTGCGGCTGACTACCATAATGAATGTGACGAATTCAGTTTGGATAGCGAAATTGCATTTTTGCCTGAAAAAATGTGGGCAAACTATATTCGCGGTGTCGTGAAGTTTCTCTTACAAAGAGGGCTTTTATTCAATGGTTGCGATATTGCAGTCAGTGGTAATGTGCCGCAAGGCGCGGGGTTAAGTTCTTCAGCCTCACTCGAAGTTGTGATTGGACAAACACTTAAGGCTTTGTATCAATTAGATATTAGCCAGCAAGATATCGCGCTTAATGGCCAACAAGCTGAGAACCAATTTGTTGGTTGTAACTGCGGTATTATGGACCAACTGATTTCAGCGTGTGGTGATGAAGGCCATGCTCTATTGATTGATTGCCGCAGTTTGGCGCTATTTCCTATTTCCATACCTGATGATCTGGTTGTGATGATAATCAACTCAAATAAGCAACGGGGTTTGGTTGGAAGTGAATACAATACACGCCGCCAACAATGTGAAGAAGCTGCTAATTTGTTTGGGGTGAAAGCGTTACGTGACATCACATTTGATGAGTTTTTACAGAAGCAACATCTATTATCGCCTATCGTTGCTAAGCGAGCCAAACACGTGATCAGTGAAAACGAACGTACTTTAGCGGCAGCAAAAGCATTAACACAAAATGATTTATTGCAGTTAAGTGAGTTAATGGCGCAATCCCATATTTCTATGCGTGATGATTTCGAAATCACCGTCAAAGAAATTGATACCTTAGTGGATATCGTTAAGTCCGTTTTAGGTGTTCAGGGCGGGGTACGAATGACAGGAGGAGGCTTTGGCGGCTGTGTGGTTGCACTGATGCAGCAGCAATGTGTTCAACCGGTGATTGACGCGGTAGAAGCGCAATACCAGAAAATGACAGGCCTACAAGCCGATATTTATGTTTGCCAGCCAAGCTCAGGTGCGAGTGTGGTAAGTTAAAACCAAATTAATAAATTGAAAAAAGTTGATATAACATGCTGTTTAATCAAGAAAAAAATCAGACGCCCAAAGTCGTAGAGTTAACCAATAAAAATGACATGAAAATTGTCCTGACAAGTTTAGGGGCAAGCTGGGTAAGTTGTATTTTGCCGCTAATACATGGGAGACGAGATGTTGTTCTAGGTTCACCAAATATGGATAAACAAAAGGAACAAGACGTGTATTTGGGCGCGACAGTCGGGCGCGTAGCTAACCGTATAGCGAATGCACGTTTTTCTATTCATGGTGAAAATTATTCAGTATCAGCCAATCAAGAGCCGCATTGTTTACATGGTGGGCAGGACAATTTTAGTTATCGGATTTGGGCCATATCACAACCTAGTACTCAACAGGCTATTTTTTCACTCATTTCACCCGATGGTGACCAAGGTTTTCCCGGGGAATTGAAAGTTGAGGTAAGTTATGAATTAACGGATGAAAATCAAGTGATTATCCGTTATAAGCACCAAGCTACAAAGGCCTGTCCTGTAAATCTAACCAACCATACTTATTTTAATTTGGCGGGTGAAGGTAGTGAAAAGACAGCGCTAGATCATGCTCTTACGATTTACAGTGACTGTTATTTACCCACAGATAAAGCAGGGATCCCTAGCGGAGAGTGGCGTAATGTCACTGGTAGTTATTTTGATTTTCGCCAAAGCAAACTCATTGGCCGTGACTTTCTACAAGATCACGACCAAATTTCTGCTGGGGGATATGACCACACTTTTATGCTAGATACAGCCCGTATTGATGGTCGGCAAACGGTGGCATCGTTGAGTGCTCCTGAGGGAGACGTAAAGATGAATATTTCTACAACGATGCCCTCTATGCAGTTGTATACAGGGAATTATTTAATTTCAGTTGCGGGTAAAACAAAATCTTATACGCCTTTTTCTGGGGTTGCATTTGAAACACAGTTTCCACCTGATGCTGTTAATCACCCTGAATGGGGAGAACGATACAGCCCGATTTCACAGCCTAATCAAATTTATTGTAGTGAAACCTGCTATCAATTTATTTTCTAAATCTATATATGATTAACACCGCATCTAAGCGGTGTTTTCTTTTTTGCACGATAAACCCATTATTTTACTTTAAATAATTTTAATATGCGTTATGCCATTGTTTTTAATTCTAGCTCATTGTTTAATAAGCCATCCTAATTGTAGAGGTGCACAATGGCGACAATCAAAGATGTGGCAAAAGAAGCCGGTGTTTCGGTTGCAACTGTTTCTCGAGTGATTAACCAATCACCGAAGGCAAGCCAAGCTTCTATTGCATCAGTAAAGAGTGCAATGAATAAGCTAGGTTATCGTCCCAATGCCGCTGCGCGAGCTCTTGTGAACCAAAGTTCAAATACCATTGGGGTGTTAGTTAACGATGTTTCCGACCCTTTTTTTGGCGTTATGGTCAAGGCCGTTGATGCTGTAGCGCATAAAAATGGTAAACATATTCTGATTTGTAATGGTTACCATAATGCCAAGGAAGAGCGCCAATCGATTGAGTTGTTGATTAACAACCGCTGTGATGCTTTGGTTATCCACTCTAAAGCTCTGGATGATGCTGAACTGCTTCAATATGCAAAAGAAGTCCCAAGTATGGTACTGATCAACCGCCATATTGATGAAATTGCAACCCGTTGTATTTCTTTAAATAACTACAAGGGCGCATATTTAGCGACAGAACATCTTATTCGACATGGGCATACTAAAATTGCGTACATTTCATCAAATCACCAAATTGAGGATGCGGTACAGCGTTTACAGGGTTATCGAGATGCGTTAAAAAATAATGGTATTCAACTGTCTGATAGTTATATTGAATATGGCGCTCCTTATGGGGAAGGTGGGGAGCAAGCGATGACTAACTTACTGATAAAATCACTCGAAATCACAGCGGTCGTGGGTTACAACGATTTTATGGCCGCGGGAGCCATCGCGGTATTAGATGAAAATGAAATTCACTCACCAGAACAGGTCTCGGTTATTGGTTTTGATGATGTGTTGATTGCCCGCTACATCCATCCACGCTTAACAACAATTCGTTATCCTATCCAAATGATGGCAGAAAAAGCCACACAACTAGCACTTTCTTTAGCGAGAGGGGAAAAAACGACAGGTGAAAGTTTGATTTACTCTCCGACATTGGTTCAACGTAATTCAGTTAGGCCTTTGCACGCCTAAGTATTTTATAGGCCATAGCGTTACGAAAATAAGTGTAAACGTTTTCATTAATATTTGATGAACTTCACGAATTTATTAAAATCTAGATTACTTCCTGGTACCTTCTCTTCTATCACCTATGAAAATTTACATTAATTTCTGCTATTTAGTCCATTAAGTTAATTCTTTAGAGGATATTGTGAAAATATGTGATTCATCTAACGGTGATATTTTGTGGTAACGTTTACACTTGCTTTGTTATCACTTGGCGAAGGAATTTGATTATGCAAACTGAAGGGGTTGGGTTAAGCACATTAGATTACGGAATATTCATTCTGTATGTGCTTGTCATTATTAGTGTTGGTCTTTGGGTTTCTCGAGATAAAAAAGGACAAAAGAAAGGTACAAAAGACTATTTTCTGGCAGGAAAAACATTACCTTGGTGGGCTATTGGTTCTTCACTGATTGCGGCAAATATATCAGCAGAGCAATTTATTGGTATGTCGGGCTCTGGTTTTTCAATAGGTTTGGCTATCGCATCCTATGAATGGATGGCAGCACTAACACTGATCATTGTCGCAAAATACTTCATGCCCGTGTTTATTGATAAAGGTATTTTTACCATTCCAGAGTTTGTTGAAAAACGTTTCAATAAAACGTTAAAAACGATCTTAGCCGTGTTCTGGTTGGCATTATTTATCTTTGTTAATTTAACTTCAGTTCTCTATTTAGGGTCGTTAGCATTACAAACAATCCTAGGTATTCCAATGCATTATGCTATTTTCGGCTTAGCATTATTTGCAGTGATTTACTCTCTTTATGGCGGGCTGTCTGCGGTTGCGTGGACGGATGTTGTACAAGTTTTCTTCTTAATTTTAGGCGGCTTTTTAACCACGATAATGGCGGTGAGCTATATTGGCGGTGATGCGGGGTTATTCGCAGGTATGAGCCGTATGGCAAGTGAAGCGCCTGCGCATTTTGAAATGATTTTAAGCCAAGACAATCCTCAGTTTAGCAATTTACCCGGTATTGCAGTGTTAATTGGCGGTTTATGGGTTGCTAATTTATATTACTGGGGCTTCAACCAATATATTATTCAACGTGCATTAGCCGCTAAGTCTATAAATGAAGCGCAAAAAGGTTTGGTTTTCGCCGCTTTTCTCAAACTTATTGTCCCAATCCTTGTTGTCGTACCGGGTATTGCGGCATTTGTGATAGTTTCTGACCCTGCATTACTGGCGGGATTAGGAACGATGGCACAAGAACATATGCCAACATTGGCCCAAGCGGACAAAGCTTACCCATGGTTAACACAATTCTTACCCGTAGGCGCTAAAGGGGTTGTGTTTGCGGCATTAGCTGCGGCTATCGTTTCTTCTTTAGCTTCCATGTTGAACTCAGTGGCAACTATTTTCACCATGGATATCTACAAAGAATACATTGCTCCATCAACCGCGGACCATAAATTAGTGAATGTCGGGCGGATTAGTGCAGTTGTTGCGTTAATCGTCGCATGCTTCATCGCCCCATTACTGGGTAACATTGGACAAGCTTTCCAATATATTCAGGAATATACCGGGTTAGTTAGCCCAGGTATCTTAGCGGTATTCTTATTAGGTCTATTTTGGAAGAAAACCAATGCGAAAGGCGCGATTATCGGTGTGCTGCTCTCAATTCCGTTTGCATTATTCTTAAAACTAATGCCGTTAGGTATGCCATTCCTTGACCAAATGATGTACACCTTCTTCTTTACTGCGGTGGTGATTGGTTTAATTAGCCTGACAACGGCAAAAGAAGATGACTGTGAAGGGGCTATTATCCTAACGTCGGAGACCTTTAAAACATCGACAGGCTTCAATATCGCATCATACGCAATTATGGTTATCTTATGTGTGCTATATGCGCTGTTCTGGTAATCCAAAACTTCTAACAAGCTGATAAGTAAAATGATAGCACGAGGCGGGAAAGGTCATTCCCGCCTTATTTTTTGCGTTTGTTAACTTAAATAATGACCTAATATTCGCATCGAGATCATTTTCGTTATTCTTGACTAATAATCTCCCTTCCTTATGTATGGTTAATTGTGTTTAATTTTATTTTTTTAATAACTATTTGTTATAAGCAAATATGCCAAATTGATTTTAATTTGACTTATTTTTAGGAATAATACTGAGACTTATTATTATTATCATTGGAACTATTTTGTGAAAAATTTAGGTTTATTTCGTTTACATCAGGTTGCCATTTTCACTCTGTTAGCGCTGGCTGTTCAAAACCAATCCATGGCAAATGAACAAAATAGCGACAAAAAAGACTCTTTCGTTGTTAGTGCACAAGCACTCAAAGTGAATACTGCGCTGCAAGAAACGCCAAAATCTGTTTCGATCATTACGGAACAAGATTTGACCATACATGCTCCGCAAAAAATTGATGAAGCACTTCGTTATACCTCGGGGGTTGTTGCACAACCTTATGGGGCTGATAATGATACGGATTGGTTCAAAGTTCGCGGTTTTGATGCCGCAACTTATTTAGATAATAGCCGGTTATATCGAGATGGCTACTACACTTGGCTACTTGAACCTTATGGATTGGAAAGTATTGAAGTCGTGAAGGGGTCATCAGCCGTTCTCTTTGGCGAATCCACTCCTGGAGGCGCTGTTAACTTAGTAACGAAAAAGCCATCTATTAATGCTAAAAATGAAATATTTTTAGAAGCGGGTAATAACGATCATCAAGCGCTAGGCTTTGATCTTTCTACAGCATCAGCCGATGCAGGTGCCCGCTACCGTTTAGTGGGAACGATGAAAAAATCAGATGGGGAACTCAAAGGCACGGATAATAAACGTATTTATCTGGCGCCAAGTGCGGCATTTGACTTGTCTGATCAGACTGTACTTACGTTAATGGGGACGTATCTGCACGATGATGGTACGCCCACGAATCCTTTTTTCCCAGCGGCGGGAACATTAATTCACTCTAATTACGGTAAAATTAAGCCATCAACCAATTTAGGTGAGCCTGATTACGATAAATACAAGCGGACTCAGTTCTCAGTGGGTTATTTATTAGAACATCAATTTAATGATGAGTGGCGTTTTGCGCAGCGTGTAAATTATGGTTACAACGACCTAACACTCAGAAGTGTTTATGCTTTCTTTAATGCAGACCCTACCGTGCAGGAATTGGGGCAAGGTATTGTTTTTCGCGATGGTAAAAACCAAAGTTTTAGTTTTGATAACAATATCGTCGGTGAATGGGATAGTGAGCGGTTTGAAAATACCTTACTTGCGGGTATTGAATTCCAATATCATCAAACCAAAGGCGATGAACAGGATAATTATGCTTTTGGTAAAATTAACCCGTGGAAGCCAGTTTATGGGCACTATACCCCACTTGACCCATCAAATAACATTCATCGCACTATTGATAAAACACAAGCTAGTATTTATTCACAATACCAAACAAAGCTTGATAGCAAATGGATTGGGGTCGTTGGTGCACGTTATGATTGGGTAAAAACTGAAAATAAAGCACATAAAAAAGCAGAAGATGAGTCTAGAAATGATGGGCAGATGAGTTTAAATGCGGGTTTAATGTATATTGCTGACAATGGCATTTCACCTTATTTAAATTACTCTCAATCTTTTGAAGTTCAATCGACAATCGACCCAACAACCCAAAAACTGTATAAACCACTTAAAGGTGAGCAATTTGAAGCAGGTATCAAATATACACCTTATTTTATGGATGGTTATTGGAATATTGCTTGGTTCGATATCGAACAAAAAAATGCGTTAGTCACAACTCCTGAACACCCTGTTGCAACACAAACAGGTAAAGTCACTTCACAAGGTATAGAAACAGAACTATTTGCAAGTGTTACTGATAATTGGGATATTAAAGCGACATACACTTATACCAATGCGAAAACAGATCAAACAGGTGGTAAGGGACGTAAACAGGCTGGTATGATCCCCAAACATATGGCGACTGTCTGGACTGACTACGAAATTCCAATCGTGAGTAACCAGTCGTTAAAACTCGGAACTGGTATTCGCTATTATGGTCAATCAAAGGATAACCCAGCAAGCAGCAACCTTTCTGTTCCTAGTGCGACGCTCTGGGATATGGCCGCGATATATCAATTATCGAACAATTGGCAGTTCCAGTTCAATATGAATAACATCCTCAATAAAGAGTATGTTTCATCCTGTGATACCTGGTGCTATTACGGCCAATCGCGCTCATTTGTGTTACAAACAAAGTACACTTGGTAATTTTAAAAAAGGCATGCTAATAATGTTGGCATGCCTTGAGTCCTTTCTATGTTTCGATTAGCAAATATTAATATCGTTCGCGATCATCGTTCTATTTTATCTATAGATTCGTTAAATATACCCACAACAGAACTCACAGTGGTTCTTGGTCATAATGGTTCAGGAAAATCTACACTGGTTAATCTCCTTTCTGGGCAGATGGCACCGGATAGCGGGCAAATTGATTTAAATGGCACGAGTCTTTCTCAATATAAAACGAAAGAATTAGCGCAGAAAATCGCATATTTACCACAAAAACTGCCAGCCTCAGCGGGGCTGTCTGTGAAAGAACTTGTGCGGTTAGGGCGTTTTCCGTGGCGAGGTGCACTTGGTCGCTGGCAAGCTGACGATGAAATTATTATCCAACAAGCGATGGAGAAAGCTGGGGTTGAGGGGTTTTCCGCGAACTTAGCGGACAACTTGTCTGGTGGAGAGCGCCAGCGCGCATGGGTTGCCATGTTACTTGCTCAACAATCACCAGTTTTAATACTGGATGAACCGACTTCTGCATTAGATATTCACCATCAATACCAGTTAATGAATTTATTGAGTGAGCTTAATAAAGTTCATGGGATTGGTGTGATTGTGATCCTTCATGACCTCAACCTTTCTTTACGGTATGCAACACACATCGTGGCATTAAAAAAAGGAAAAATAGAATTTGAGGGAAAAAGCGTTCTTCTCCATGATGAAGCAAGGCTATCGTCACTCTACGATACTCCGATTAAATTAATACCACACCCTAGTTTTCCCGAGTCAGCACATCATAGGGTTGCTATCGTATGCGCTTAAGAATCAATTTGCTTGGCCTTATTTTATTAACAAGTACATTATTATGCTCATTTTATACACGGGCTTATTCTGTTACGGACAGTCGTGGTATTGTCGAGTTCAATTCGCCGCCTCAGCGCGTTGTGGTTTTAGATTGGGATTTGCTGGAACAGCTATTAACGCTTGAAATTACACCTGTTGGGGCCACGGAATTAGAGAGTTACCAGCAATGGGTTGTTGACCCAGCTGTTCCTTCTTCGGTCAAAGAGGTGGGTACGCGAGCTGAGCCTAATTTAGAGCAAATTGCCGCATTGAAACCTGATGTTATTATTGCAAGTAGCGCGCAAGAAGATTTACTGCCTTTATTGGAAAAAATAGCGCCAGTCGTTTATTTATCAAATTTTGCACGTCAAGATGATTCAGGGCTTGTAGCCATTGCTCATTTTAAAACGTTGGCTCGCTTATTTGAGAAGACGTCTTTTGCCGATGAATATTTAGTGAAAATGGATAAACGTTTTGCTGAATTAAGATCACAACTTGAATGTGCTTTTACAACGAAGCCAAGTGTTGCTGTTATCCGGTTTTCAAGTTTAAGCACTATTTTTCTTTATACTGAGAATTCAACACTCAATTATGTTCTTGAACAGCTTGCATTAAAGCCTGCTATTTTAGTCCCCGCACGTCCTTGGGGAATAGAGCAGAGACGAATAAATTCATTGCAGTTTATAAATGATGGGTACGTGTTATACATCAAACCATTTGTAGAAGAAAAAAAACTGAATGATTCCATATTATGGCAGTCGATGCCTTTTGTTAAACAAGGGCGGATAAATAGTGTTCGTCCCGTTTGGAATTATGGTGGTGTCTTTTCCTTGCAATTAATGGCGGAAGCATTAACAGAAAGCTTATTACAGGTTGCTCCTCATAATGACAACTAAACAGCACTCAATACTATTTTTTGTATTAATGGTGATCGCGCTGATTAACCTTCAGCTCGAACCTGGGGTTACACTCAGTCAGCAATTATTTTTAGTTATCCATCCAGCTTCAGCCGATACATTTGCTGATTATTTTTATTTATATGGCCAATTACCACGCCTTGCTATGGCATTATTAGTGGGAGCAACTTTTGGTTTATTGGGCAGTTTGATGCAGCAATTAACACAAAATAATCTTACTTCACCACTAACGTTAGGTTCATCATCCGGTGCTTGGTTAGCATTAGTGGTAGTCAATATTTGGTTTAGTAACGAGATTGGGTTATATCAAACGCTAGCTGCGATGGTGGGAGCATTACTTGCATTTGGTTTAGTAATATTAATTGCAGGTATTCGTAATATGACAGGCATTCCGTTAGTTGTTTCAGGAATGGTCATAAATATTTTATTTGGTGCTATAGCGACTGCATTAATTACATTAAATTCGCAATTTGCACAAAATATTTTTATGTGGGGAGCAGGAAATTTAGCGCAAGATGGTTGGCAAAAAGTGGTTGGTTTATTACCTTTATTGTTCCCTGTTATTATTATTATCTGTTTCGCCCCACGTATTTTGACATTATTGAAATTAGGCCATGAGGGGGCTAAAGCTCGAGGCTTATCCGTTTTACCAACTTTTTTACTTTTTATTGTTTTAGCATCTTGGTTAGTAGCGGCGACTATTTCAACTGTAGGGGTTATTAGTTTTATTGGTTTATTAGCTCCAAATATAGTACGGAGAATGGGTAATATGAGTACAAGGCAAGAGTTATTAAATAGTGCAGTTGTAGGGGCTATTTTATTGCTTCTTGCAGACAGCGGGGCAATCGCACTAACAAATTACCTTAATATTGTGGTTCCTACGGGTGTAATGACAGCTGCTATTGGTGCTCCTTTATTGATCTGGTTTAGCCGCCGAACAATGACAGCCCAAGATCAATTATCGATAGGGTTATTACCAACAAAAATAATACTTTCTAAAACCACGGTATCTATTCTTATTTTATTGTTAGTAAGTGGAGTTGTATTTTCCCTTTGCTTACAAACGAATGGTGAACAATATTATTGGCAACTGCCGTCAAGCTTTCAATGGGATATTAAATGGCCTCGTTTATTAGCGGCTATATTTTCTGGCTTAGCATTGAGTATTGCGGGGGTTTTATTACAAAGGATTATTTATAACCCGTTGGCCAGCCCAGATATTTTAGGAGTTTCTTCAGGGGCTACAGCGGCACTCGTTCTATTTAGCCTACTATTAGGCACGGCTATTCAAACCTCATTTTGGGGTGTTGCTTTAATCGGGAGCCTGATTGTATTAGGAATATTGTTATACCTAGGTAAACGGCACCAATACGCACCAGCAAGTTTAATTTTGACAGGGATCTGCCTAACGGCAACGTTAGAAGCTTTTGTTCAGTTCTTTTTAGCTCAAGGGACATTGAGTAGCTATCGGATATTATTATGGCTTTCAGGCTCAACTTATCGTGTGGAAGGGCAACAGGCCATTATTTTTTCAATCAGTGTTGTTGTATTAACGATATTAGCGATCACGTTAAATCGTTGGCTAGTTTTATTATCAATTAGTCGAACATTTGCACAGGGAAGAGGACTAAATTCACAATTAGCGACTATATTGCTATTAATCTTAGTTGCATTATTGTGTGCCTTTGTCACTTCCACTGTTGGCCCCATTGCATTTCTTGGTTTAGTTGCACCCCATATGGCTTTTTTAGTTGGCGCTAAAAAGGCGAAACAACAACTTATTATTAGTGGGTTGATCGGTAGTATATTAATGGTTTGGGCAGATTGGCTAGGCCAAATTATTATTTATCCAACACAGATTGCAGCTGGAATTTTTGTCGCTATTTTAGGTGGTGGATATTTTTTATTGCTGATGGCGATGAATAAAATCAAGTCATAATTTATGGTGTAAATGTGGTTAGTTAAAGCCTTACTCAAGGCGAGTTAACTAACACTAAACAATGAATTTTGGGTAGTGTTGCATTGAAGGTTGTTAACGAAGGTACGACTTCTGTATTGATCAAAATATGGGTTGATACAGGAGACAAAACCGCTTCACTAGAAAAATTATAGCGTCGTTTCTTATCCGTATTATTTCAATATCACAGCCCCAGAATGGAAGTAAAAAAGTGAGTTAAGTTGAGCCGCGTTCAATTAATTGCCATTCGAGGATTTCATGGCTGTCATCGAGCTGCGGGTGCTTAATTTTATTGATTAGCAGTTGAACGCTACGGATGCCAAATTGATGCATCGGCTGCACAATGGTACTTAATGGCGGTGTGGTTACTTCACCGAAGGGCACACCATCAAACCCTAACACAGCAATATCATTCGGAATATGCAATCCCTGCTGATGCAAAACACTCATTGCACCGCCTGCGATGACATCAGAAATCGCGAATACAGCATCGGGTTTGGGCGCATTTTGCAGTAACTTTTCCATGGCCTTCGCCCCCGCGGTGTAATCTAATTCTTCTACATACTCGATTTTACAATATTCAAAGCCAAGTTCAGCGAGTGCTTTTCGATACCCTTGTTCCCGTTGTTGTGAATAGAGGTAACGCATATCACTGTTAATTAATGCAATGCGTTGGCGATTTTTCGCTGCTAAATGATAAACGCCTGCGCTAGCAGCTTGTGAATTATCAATAGTAACCGAAGAAGCACGAAATTCTGGATCCCCTTCACCACACTGTACCCACGGAAAATCCCCAATCATATCAGTAAGCCCCGGCAAACAACTCACAGCATCCATAGTGATGACGCCATCAACAACCTTACCTCTGAGTAAACTCAGATAAGCGGATTCACGCGTTGGATTGGATTCAGAATTACATAACAAAATATGATAGCCGTGGCGTTCCGCTTCTTCTTCAATACCACGTACAACCAATGAACAAAAGGGGTTAGTGATATTAGACACCAGCACCAATAGCATGCGACTACGCGAGGTACGTAGCTGGCGCGCTAATAAATTAGGTTGATAATTACACTGAGCGATGGCGGCGAGAACTTTATCTCGAGTTGCGGGTTTTACAATATGTTGATCATTCAATACCCGTGAAACCGTTGCGGCAGAGACTCCTGCAATTTTCGCCACTTTTTCTATCGACATTGTTCACTTTTCCTTTTGTCTATTGCCATGCACAGTATGCAACATCGCGATGAAAAGTACGATTGATACAATCAACTTGTGATGCAGATTGCAAATTTATCTTTTAGATCATTATTGAACCATTCAGCTAGTTGCTGAAAGAAACAATTTGGCTATATTTTATAAATGAAATCGATTTCAGTAAAAATGTAATCGATTTCATTTTTGGATTTAGCTGCCATTTAGTGAAAAGCCTCATTTTATAAACAATAAAACATGAGAGGTAATGAATGGATATACAACTACAGCTTGCGAAATGCGCTGATCGGAGTGAAGTCGCGCATTTGATTTATCACTCAACGAATGTCTGGTATCAACAACATGGTTTAGGCGCAATATTTCAGTCTGCGCCTGAAGAGTGCCATTTATTTGTTGATGTATACCAACAACTTGATCCTGACTACCACTGGTTAGCCCGTGATTCACAACTCAATATTCTTGGCTCGTGTTTTTTTCACCCACGAGAAACACATTTGAGCCTTGGGATTATGAATGTCCATCCCGACGCATTTGGACAGGGTATTGCAAAGAAATTACTGTCCAAAGCGGATGAATTAGCCGGAAATTTACCCATTCGCTTAATTTCAAGTGCCCTGAATTTAGACTCTTATTCTCTTTATCGCCGCGGCGGTTTTACACCTTATGCAATTTACCAAGACATGGTGATTTCAGTACCAGAGCAAGGCGTGAATCTCCCTCGCTTGACTGAAGGAATTGTGCGAGATGCTCGAACCGAAGACTTACCGGCTATTTTACAATTGGAAGCGGATTTATTAGGTATTAGTCGTCAGCGGGATATTGAATATTTTTTAAATGACACCAGCGGGTTATGGCGAATTGCAGTCTGGGAACATAACCAGCGCATCGAAGGTTATCTTGCCTCTATCGCACACCCCGCATCGAGGATGTTAGGGCCCGGCTGCAGCTATCGTGATGAGATAGCGCTGGATTTACTCGGTTGGATGCTAGACAAACATCATCGTGGTGCGAAGCCAGTCGTTTTAGTTCCCACAGAGCGAAGCGCACTGTGCCAAGCGCTATTACGATGGGGCGGTAGAATTTGTGAATTGCATCTTGCACAAGTCAAAGGTGCTGCGCAGAAACCAAGCGGCGTGGTTATGCCGTCCTTTTTACCTGAAAGTGGCTAATAAAAAATAGAAATTATTGGGGGTCTTATGGGTACGAATAGTCTTACTCAAGGTGGTAAAAATACTGCCCATGTATGGGTAGTACCGCGATTGGCGTTAATGATGTTCCTTCAATTTTTTGTGTGGGGGGCATGGTATGTCACGCTAGGGGTTGTCATGGGGAAATATGGTTTATCAGCAATTATTGGTGATGCCTATTCGACAGGACCCATCGCCTCTATTTTATCTCCTTTTGTACTAGGGATGGTGGTTGACCGTTTTTTTGCATCACAAAAAGTGCTTGGCGTGCTGCATCTCATCGGTGCCGCTTTATTATGGATGATCCCAAGTTACTTTACGGGGGGTCATAGCGGTCTGTTATGGATAATCTTTGGTTATATGCTTTGCTATATGCCAACTATTGCTCTTAGTAACAACGTTGCCTTTTATAGTTTACCGAACAGTGAGAAAGCGTTCCCAGTTGTGCGTGCATTCGGTACATTTGGTTGGATTGTTGCGGGGCTGATTGTCGGTTCAACAGGGTTATCAGATAGTACAGAAATTTTCACCTTGGCGGCAGTAGCTTCGTTGGTACTAGCGATTTACAGCTTTACATTACCACACACGCCAGCACCAGAGCGTGGTAAACCTGTTGCGATGCGCGACTTGTTATGCGCAGATGCGTTTGCCATGCTCAAGCAACGTCATTTCTTAGTTTTCATCATTTGTGCAATGCTGATCTCTATCCCATTGGCGGCTTACTATGCCTATGCGGCGCCATTTGTTGCGGCGACAGGATTTACTAACGTTGGTGGCGTGATGTCTTTAGGGCAGATGTCAGAACTGTTCTTTATGTTATTGATACCATTCTTCTTTGCTCGTCTTGGTATCAAAGTGATGTTGCTGATTGGGATGCTATCTTGGTGCTTACGTTATGTCATGTTTGCCTTAGGGATTGCTGAAGAACTGCGCTGGATGATTTATATCGGTATTTTCTTACATGGTATGTGTTATGACTTCTTCTTTGTTATTGGTTTTATCTATACAGACAAAGTTGCTGGCGAGAAAGTAAAAGGGCAGGCGCAGAGCTTGCTGGTCTTATTTACCTATGGCGTGGGGATGTTAATTGGTTCACAAATCAGTGGAATGCTGTTCAATAGCATTGTCACAACGGAAGGCGCAGCGGCTCTGCCACAATGGCAAAGTTTTTGGTGGTACCCAGCGATTGGTGCGTTACTGATTGCCGCATTGTTCTTCTTCACGTTCAACTATAAAGAAAAGCCAGTGGAGGAGAAATAAGATGGCAAATTTACGCGTCTTAGTCGTTGGTTGCGGCAATATGGGAGCCTCTCATGCAGAGGCTTACCACCGAATGGAGGGCGTTGATATATGCGGGCTGGTGGCTCGTGGTCATTCAAAAGATGCTCTCAATGAACATTTAGGTGGTGAATATGCCACGTTTGATAATTACGAACAGGCATTAAAAGCAACGCAACCAGATGCGGTTTGCTTAACGACATACCCTGATACGCATGAAGCTTATGCATTGTTAGCACTCAAGGCTGGCTGTCATGTGTTTATTGAAAAGCCGTTATCCACTACGGTTGAAGGGGCTAAGCGCGTCATTGCTGCTGCTAAACAAGCCCATCGACAAGTGGTGGTGGGTTATATCTTGCGTCATCACCCATCATGGCAACAATTCATTCATCTAGCGCATGAGCTGGGTAAGCCATTAGTGATGAGAATGAATTTGAATCAACAAAGCCATGGGCAGATGTGGAATGTACACCGTAACCTGATGCAATCACTGTCACCGATAGTTGACTGTGGCGTTCATTATTTAGATGTGATGTGCCAAATGACCCAAGCTCAGCCAGTGAGTGTCAGCGCTATTGGCGCAAGATTGACCGATGAATTACCAGACAATATGTATAACTATGGTCAATTACAGGTTCGTTTTGATGATGGCTCAGTGGGTTGGTATGAAGCGGGTTGGGGACCAATGATCAGCGAAACGGGGTATTTTATCAAAGATGTTATAGGCCCTCGCGGTGCGGTTTCGATAATGGCTCGGCATGGAGAAGGAAATAGCGACAATGTTGATGGGCACACACGCACTGACTCTTTACGTATTCATTATGCAGAGCTTGATAAAAACAATGCTTTTAAACATCCCGACCGTTGGGTTGACTGCCAAGATGAGCCAGACCATTTGGCGCTGTGCCTAAGTGAACAACGTTATTTTATTCAATCGATTACGGAACAATTTTCATTAGAACAGCATTTACAAGACGCACTCAATAGCTTGCGAATTGTTCTTGCTGCGGATGAAGCTGTGCGTACACAGCGCACTGTGATTTTAGGGAGTGAGTCATGAAAACAATCCAAGGTCCAGGTATTTTTCTAGCACAATTTATTGGTGAGAAAGCCCCTTTTAACTCATTAGAAAGCCTTGCTGAATGGGCATCAAGCCTAGGTTTTACATATATTCAAGTGCCAACGATCGACCCACGTATCTTTGATTTAGACTTGGCAGCCACAAGCCAAACTTATTGCGATGAGTTGGTTGCCATGTTACAGCAATATGGTATTCAGATCAGTGAGTTATCGACTCATATACAAGGCCAATTGATTGCGGTACATCCAGCGTATGACACTGTTTTTGATGGTTTTGCCCCAGTGAGTGTCAGAGGTAATCCTCAAAAGCGCCAGCAGTGGGCGGTGGAGCAACTCATCAAAGCGGCAAAAGCCTCGCAGCGCCTAGGGTTAGTTACGCATGTAACTTTCTCAGGCGCACTGGCGTGGCCTTATTTTTACCCTTGGCCCCCTCACAATGCGCAACTATTTAACGAAGCATTTGCTGAACTTGCGCTGCGTTGGTTGCCTATTCTGAATGTGTTTGACGAGTGTGGCGTCGATGTATGTTACGAGTTGCATCCAGGGGAGGACTTACACGACGGCGTGACATTTGAGCGTTTTCTTGGGCTTGTGGATAACCACCCGCGTTGCCATATTCTCTACGATCCAAGTCATTTATTGCTCCAGCAAATGGATTATCTTGCGTTTATTGATTGCTATCATCAACGCATTCGCGCATTTCATGTCAAAGATGCGGAATATTCACCAAATGGCCGTAGCGGTATCTATGGCGGTTATCAATCATGGGTTGAGCGTGCAGGGCGTTTTCGCTCATTAGGGGATGGTCAGATTGATTTTGTATCTATTTTCAGCAAATTAACTCAGTACGGTTTTTCCGGTGTCGCTACAATGGAATGGGAGTGTTGCCTTAAATCCCCAGATGCCGGGGCGAAAGAGGGAGCCGACTTTATCGCCAATCATATTATTCCAGTGGTTGATCATGCCTTTGATGATTTTGCAGTGGTAGATACTAATCTTCAACAAATCAGAGCATTACTTGGGATCGTAAGTGATAAATAAAGGATAAGGCGATGAGACTAAAGCTGGGAATGGTTGGGGGCGGGGAAGGTGCATTTATTGGTGCAGTGCATCGATTAGCGGCTCGTATGGATGATGAGTTTGAGTTAGTTGCAGGTGCATTTTCTTCAGACGAGCAAAATTGTCAACGCACAGGGCAACGGCTGCATCTTGCTCCTGAACGTTGTTACGCCAGTTATCAGCAAATGGCGCAAAGTGAAGCCGCACGTGATGATGGCATTGATGTTGTTGCGATTGTCACGCCTAATCACCTGCATGCCCCTATTGCCGTTGAATTTTTGCGCTCAGGTATTGACGTTATCTGTGATAAACCATTGTGTACATCATACTCAGAAGCTTTGCAGCTTGCTGATGTTGTGCGAGAAACGGGTAGGCAACTGATTCTCACGCATAATTACAGTGCTTATCCGTTAATTCGTGAAGCGCGCAGCCGGATATTAGCAGGGGAACTAGGAGAAATTCGTTATATTGAAGTGGAGTATTTGCAGCAGTGGTTAGCAACACGATTAGAGGAAACTGAAAACAAGCAGGCGAATTGGCGTACCGATCCAAAAAAAGCGGGGGCGGGCTGTATCGGCGATATCGGTACTCATGCGTGGCAGTTAGCTTCATTCGTCACAGGGATGTTACCAGAGTCCATTCGTGCTGAACTCACATCAATGATCCCAGGAAGAGTGCTAGATGACGATGTGCGTGTGCAAATGCGTTATCATAACGGAGCAAAAGGGCGTCTATGGGCGAGCCAAGTGGCTTGTGGTGAAGAAAATGGGTTGCGACTACGCATATATGGCAGCCAAGGGAGTCTTTCATTTTCCCAAGAAAATCCTAATCAATTATGGTTAAAACCGTTTGATTCGCCCATGTACTGTGTGTCTCGGGGATCAATGTCTCAATGGGAGGAAAACCGTGCGATGACAAGGGTTCCAGCCGGGCATCCCGAAGGATATTTAGAAGGTTTTGCACAGATTTACCGTGAGGCAGCAACTCGTATACGCGAGGGAGGTGGCGCATCACCGCTATTACCGGGTATTGAAATTGGCCTACAGGGGATGGCTTTTATTGATGCTGCAAAACGTAGCGATGATAACTGTGGTCAATGGATTGATTTTACGCAATATCGTTGCTCATCATAATCTCTGTGATGGATGGTATGAGGCTAATGTGAAATTGAGAGTACTATCACCGAGTTAAAAAAGAAACCCAGCCAGAAAATATGAAATTTGCTGACATATTATCATATTAATGAGTTGGTATAATCCTGTTAATTACAGTTATAACCTCTGTGTAATATATTACCACACAGAGGCTGTAATAATTATATTTTGATAGTTACATCAGTCTCGTTATATCTTTTGTAAGAAATCGAATATATATCGGATGGCACTACCGGAATGATAAATCCTACAACATTCATACCGTACAGTGTATCAACTTTTAAGTTTTTATATTCATAGTATTTACCGTTTTTTGTCTTGACTATAAATTTTGTGTCAGGAGTAAATTTATTTACACTATCAAATTCTATTGCTATAGATGTATCCCTTAATAAGGTGTCTTTTCCTATGTAAATATTACTAATACCGGTATTTTCACTATCAGGTAATGGGATTTTTTTACCATTAATAATTACAGAGTAATTGTAATTAATAGGGTATACGTTAACTGAATTTGATAAGTTATAATATTTTCCTGTTGCATTGGGGTCATTATAAAGGTCTATTGAGTCACCTGCTCTTAAAGACTTAGGATAATAGAAATTAGGTATTTTATCTATTTTTTTATTTTCAATTATACTTTTAGATATTTGATATTTTCTTATTTTTTGTTGAGCATTAACTGAGTTGTACGAAAAGACAATTTGTGAATATGAATAAATAAAGCTAACTAAAGATAATGTACTTATTACTGATAGGGTTGATAGAGATATTATACTTTTATTTTTTGTATTTAGGATATGGCTAATAGAGAAAGAGCAAGAAATAATATAAAAAAGATGTGGGCCACTAAGTGCTCTAGTCGGAAATGTTGGCGACACCACCATCGATAACGTACTTAACAATCCTAATATAATGAAAAGTAAAGAAAGATAAAAGTTATTGCATTTTTTGTTTTTAATATATGAGGTTAATAGTACTAAGGAAACTAGTATAGGTATCCATGTTTTACTTAATGCATATGGCAATTTATCAGATAAAAATAACCATATTTTACTCACCAAGCTTAATTCATAAAATTCAGTAGATAAAGCCGCTCTATTGAGATTACCAGGACTAAAAATTAGCACTGAGAACCCTATAAAAACAAGTAATGTAGATAAAAATAATATTTTATTTTTTTCTTTATAATAAAGAAATGAAGAGGTTATTAAGGATGTAAGTAGTACAATCCAAGTAGTATTTTCATTGCTACAGCCTGCAAAGAATGAGACGAGAAGAAGTAAAGTAATGCCTTTTCTTTCTTTAAAGTATCTTATTAATGCATAAATGAAAGTAACAACAAATAGATTGGTTAAAAGATAGTTAGCAGCGCCAACAATCCAGAAAACAATTTGTCCAATATTTGGAATTGTAATCCAGTAAATAAAGAATAAAGTTAAAAACTGGAGGTTGAAATATCGATTTGACTTATTGAGGCTATTGCCAATTTTTGTAATTAAAAATAAAAGAATAGTTACAATAATTGCAATGGTTGTTGATTTTAGTATTTGAGAATCCGTACTAAGTAGTAAGGTACTAAAATAATCAGAGACAAAACGGCCACTCCATGAAAAGTAATGGTTTAAATGAACGGCGATTGAATTCCCTTTGATATAATAAACAAAGTCATCTGACTGCATTGGAGTTAGGTATTCAATTATAAAAATAAATATAAAAGGTATTAGTATAATTAAATTACTTAAGTTAAAAATACGATTATTCATCAGAATTTTCCATTTTTTTTATGTTTTTCAATATATATTTAGGTCGTTGTTTACTTTCAATATAGATACGCCCGATGTATTCACCTAATACACCAATACCAATAAGCTGTACACCACCTAAAAATAGAATAGAAACAAGTAAAGAAGGATACCCAGGAACAGGGTTGCCCCAAATTAATTTATCTACCATCATCCAACCACCATAGATAAAAGATACAAGAGCGACAAATAAACCAATATAAGTCCAAACGCGTAATGGAAAAGTAGAAAAGCTAGTGACACCTTCTAACGCTAAATTCCATAATTTCCAGCCATTAAATTTACTTTCGCCAGCAGATCTCTCAGCTCTGTTATATTCAACAACATCAATTTTTCCACCTACCCATGAAAGAATCCCTTTCATAAATAAATTACGCTCAGGTAATAATTTTATATATTCGACGCTCTGGCGAGATATTAATCTAAAATCGCCGACATTTTCTTCAATCTCAGGTGAGCTAATCTTATTATGTAGCTTGTAAAACCACTCGGCTGTTTTGCGTTTTAACCATGTATCGCTAGAACGATCAGCTCTTTTTGCGAGAACAATATCTGCGCCTTGTTGCCATTTTTCTATAAGTAATGGAATCACATCGATAGGATCTTGAAGGTCTACATCAATGGGAATTACAGCTTCTCCAGTTGCATGCTCAAGGCCCGCAAATAAAGCGGGTTCCTTACCAAAATTTCGCGTGAAGTTTAAAGGGAGCACTAAAGGGTCAGCAATAGCTAATGCATTGATAATATTTTCAGTGCTGTCTTTACTTCCATCATTTATGAAGACTATTTCGATATCATATTGATTAAGAATCGGGTGTTCTCTTACTGACTTATAAAATATAGGGATAGCTTCTTCTTCGTTATAAACTGGTACTACTAATGATATTTTCATTGTGGAGTATCTCTGAAAACAAAGATTTTGGAGTAAAGGAAACCTAATACGAGGCTAATGGAAGAAAAAATTATTAAGGTTGCGATAGGTGGTAATCGTAGTTGGTCAGCGGCATAGCCTGTTAGGTAGCTTAGAAGCCCCATAAATAAGGTAAATGATATGTACCGTGTTGCTGTAGCTTTGGCTTTAAAAGTGAATTTTGCATTAGCAAAAAAGGAAAAACTGACCGCGGCGATAAAGCCTATTAAGTTAGCTATAGCTTGAGAGGTTGAAAGAAATACTGTCAGTAGTCCAAAAATAGACCAATGTATAAGAGTGTTTAAAATTCCAACCGAAAAGTATTTAGTAAATAACTTAATCATTTCAATCATTCGTATTGAGAAGAGAATAAGTAATTTAGTATACCTGAATATACTTATTGATGCAGCATACCAATAAGAAGAGTTTATGTGGAACGCTGTGTTAATCTTACTTTTCGAAACGCTATTTTTCTGGGCTCGATCAGAAAATTGCCACCAATATATTAGTTGAATTAGGGTTTTTACCTCAAGCGTCAGTGGTGAGTATGCGGTTAACCGGTAGCGAAGTTTCCTATATCCACTCTTGTTGAATAATTTCGACCGGTTAAAAAGAAAAAGAGTATTAAATTTATTAACTCAATGAGTAATTGATTTAGAGAACAGCTGGATAATAACAATTCCCAGCGCAATACATGCCAGACCAATTAATGCTGGAAAATCAAGTTTCTGTTTATAAACAAAAAATGATAATGCTGAAACAAGAAATATTCCTGCTCCAGCCCATATCGCATAGGCGATACCAATATTCATACTTTTTACAACTTGGGATAAGCCATAAAAAGAAATGGCATAACCAATAACGACAATAATACTGGGCACCAACTTGGTAAACCCATCAGACGCCTTCATCATGGTTGTCGCGGTTGTTTCAGCTATGATAGACACCATTAAGATTGCGTACACTTTCAGCATAAAAACCTCTTTAACTTATTTAGCAAACATTCCAAAATGACAATTCTAAACTATGTTTGAGATAAAAATGTCATGATAGCTATGAAACTCAACGCCTAAGTAAGCGTTTATACCAAGGGACAGGAACAGGGTGTACAATAGCCCGCAAAGCACGTGCATAATCCATAATTAATCCTGGGGTCCATGCCATCATCAGCGCACGCCGACGAATTTGAGCCGCAATCCATAACTCTGGCATACAAAGTACATTTAAAATCCCGATAAAATCACTTCTCTTTTGCATAGACAAAACACCATCCAACGCAGCTTCCAAACCATATGCAACACTGCTGGAACAGTTTTGATATGTTAGGTTATAAATAGGATACTGGCGATATTTTTCCCAAAAACTCAATAAAGAAGCATAGTTATAAACATTGAAAACAATCTGTCTGTCAGATTCACACCATTCGGATGCTTCAGCTTGATAATTAGGCAAGAAACGCCCCGGAACGTTATTATCAGCGGTTGCTTTTAGTAGCCTGAAAAATTCTGAAGGAGAGCGATCAATATCTTCTTCAGGGTATAAGCTGATATAGAGGTGCGGATAGAGTTCTAGAGATGCATGCCCCGTAGAGATTACCCCCTCAGAATCAACAGCCGCAATATAACGATTAATAATTGGCCGTGGTACAGGACGTTGGTTTGCGGAGCCTTCGGGGGTCCAGATATGAACAGTCAAAATAGTACCTTGTTCAGTTGATCTATTTAAAGTAGGGGACTGTAGGTTTTCCGTTATTGGTCGCGTAGCCCCTTTTTTCTTAAACGATACAGGTAAAGGACGCATCAGTTCAAATATGGATGTTCCTCGTTGGATATGACGGGCTCGAAATGCTAACTTCAGGCATCCAAATCCACTTCCTATCATCAAAAAGCCGATGAAAAAAGAAATTGTTGCTTGGTGATGGGTAAACAGAAAAAAGGCAAACAGCATTTCAATTACGCCCCATAACAGGATTAATTGCCATCCAGGAAAACGTACGATCCAAGCTGATGCAACAACAAATAATCCGGTAATAAAAAAAACAAAACCGAACATCGCTGACAGTAATACATTGCTATATGTTTGATTAATTAAGATAACCAATGCACAGAATAAAAACAAACCACCTTTAAAGAAGAGTATCGTTTTTTGTGTCCCAATTCCACTTGAAGCGACACTTAATGTGATCAGACTTTCAAGTAACAATAGAAAACCAAACAAATGTATTGGAAAAAAAAGAATACCATCAATACCATCAATAAAAATAAAGATACCAATAAAACACCAAAGGAGCCCAATCCCCCAGAGGTAATGTGCTTTTCCTCTGATAAATTCGGCACCGAAAAGTAATAATGCAATTTGTAGCATCACTTATCCTTTGTTATTACATCAATTTTAGGATACTTCACCCAAAATAAACCAATTCCCAACAATCATTATTGGCTTGTTATGACTAAAAATAACACTTCCACGATCTTCTATATTCCACCAACGACCTTCTTTATCTTTCAAATAAAAGGTTATTATTGGAAGAGTGGTCTGAGCTTGCTCTTGTTCCCAATGTCGAGCGAGTTTTTCTCGGTCGTCAGGGTGAATAGATTCCATAATTTGCCTTAGATCGGAAAGGGTTATTAAATCAGCCTTCGGATATGAACAATCTGTATTTCCCCATTCTATAGCACCATTATCTAGATTAAGTTGATATACTAGGTGCTGCGGTTTATAAGCCCCTTGTGTGTCATCAATTCTATGAGTACTTCGAGCGACAACCCGTAAAAAAACCATTAATAATGATATTACGGTCAAATATCCCTGTATTAACCACAGTGATTCATGGCGAAATAGGCCATGAAGGTAAAAAGGTCCTTGCTGATTACGAGTGTAATAGATTGTAATAGTGGCAAGTATTAATAGTGCGATTGATCCTCCTCTGTTTCCCCATAGCATAGACAGGGTAACAGCAAGCAAAATAGGGATGCAGAGTAGTGATAATTTAGCAGTATTACGATGCTGATGAAAATAGGAATAGTATATCTGTATCGCAGTATCATTGAATATTAATATTGTGCTAATAATAAGAAGAATAAAAACAATACTTCCCCAAATTATATTAATTTTGAAAGAAGGCACCACCCTTTTGAAATGGGTATTAATTAGCCCCATAATCACTGTTGTCGCAAATATGTTGCCAGTAATATCAGCAATAAAACCATCCCAGAAAATATCATTAAGTGATGTATTATCAAACCAATACAAACTGATAGAAAATAAAACTGCATCTGCAAAACTGACAATTATTACTGCCGATAGCCATAACAATATTAGTTGCAGATCATCTCCTCTCTGAGCATACCTACGGACAATCCAAGCAATAGCAATACAAGAAAGTACAGCTAGAGCGGCGTATATAAGTGAAAGGGTGATTTGCTCATTATCGAAGCCATTCAGAATCAAGTTTAATACAACGAAGCCAATCAGTAATGGTAACCATTGGCGCTTGTGCATACATAAAAAAGCGGTTGTTGCGACACCCGCAGGAAACCAGACAACAGAAATATCTGAATTCTCTGGTGTAAGTATTTCGGAGATTTCACCTGTTACGTAATAAAGTAATAGCCATCCTATTATTACGATTAGTGTGGTCTTATTTGATAGCAAGGATGTTTTCATAGTTTATTTCAGGTTATACATCATAAAGTTATGTTTGGCCTTATCTTAACGCAAAAAGGTCTACATCATTTCTCTTTTCAAAAAATATCAAAATGATATCTTGAGGTATAGCTATTACTATATTTTCTCCTGTATTTTTAGGCACTTTTTATTTCTTATTTTAGTATGAGTTCGGCTCTGTAGGTACTTCAATGAACATTACGCTCCCAGTCAAAGCCAATAGCACCCCAAATCTGAATTTTTTAAAAGATAAAACATGGCTTGTTGTTTTCATAGACAGCTATTCGTGAAAGATACCCAACGTCATATAAAGCAATACTCGAGCAATAATGGCAAAAATTGAACGTGTTCACCACAATTAAAAATAGCTAACAAGAGTTAGCTATTTTTGAGACATTACCAATGAGATAACACTATAAAAATACTAAAATAAGTATCTGACACCAAATACAACTTCTTGAGACTTAAGGTGTGCTTTCATTTGCTCGTCTTGTAAGCCTCGAGCATTAGCAAATCGGTTCATGCCACTTTCAATTTTACCTAGATCCACATAACGGTAGCCTAAATCAAAATTAAGTTTATTAATAGGTTCATAGCTGACGCCAGCACCGAGAGAATATACCAAGTTTGTATCAGTGTTACTTGCGTATTGACGTGAAACATTTCCTTGCCATCCAGACGATTTAACTTTTGCGATACCAACACCAACGGTTCCATAAATAGAAACTCCCTGATAAATTTCATAATCACGATAAGCATTTAGCATTAATCGTTGGGGCTCTGTTTTATGGTGGTTCAAGCTGGTCAGGAAAGTTGTCGATCCACTAGTATACTCTGCTTTTTTATTAAAAGTATATTCCGCTTCTGTACGCCAACCATTACCAAATTGATAGCCAGCAGCTAAAGAGCCATTATAAAAATCATCTTTATCATCACCCGAGACAAATTGACCAATGCCTGGTCTACTACTGGTGTCCATATTATCTGCTTTTTGCCATACCTTAGAGAGCCGTGCAGCAGCATAATAGCCTTCATTATTCGTAGAGGCTAAGGCATTTCCACCTGCACTTCCAAATACAGCAATTACTAACAATAAGTGTAATTTAGCAATGTTATAATTTCCTTTGTTTACTATATCGAGGTGGGATTATTGCAGGTCATGGTTATTAGTAAAGGAGGGTTATTTGATTGAAATGTTCAATTTATTTCAACAAGATAATATAGATGTTACTTGGATTATCGCATTCAGCATGAAATTAGCATTTCATCTTCTAATTAATGCTTCATATTGCTAAGATTTTTATCCTTAAAAGATATAAAACTTGCCGTTCTTTTTTGCTGGCGGGGTTGAACCCGTGTCCGTAATTTTTTAATTGGTTGATTATTAAAGGGTATCTTTACTAAGCTTCAATCATGTGCACTTGGCGTGCACATGGAGGTCATTGTGTAAGTACTTTGGAGGTATTTTACATTCAGTTTATACGGCTTGATTTATAGAGAAAATATTCATAAATTCTTTTTTTAGCTGAATAGCTATTTCTCTATAATCAATTTCATTATTTTTACTATTCTTATGCATAAATAAACGTTTATCTCTCATTATATCTGAAAAGTAGAAATCTATTTTTTCTCTAATAAGAAGCTCACATAAATATGTTTTTGATGTATCTAAAACTTGGACTGGTTCAACTTCGAGCAATGATGTGCACACTTATACCTATTCAGGGAATACGGAAACTTAGGTTTAGGAACAGCTTTGGTAGTAACAAACGCCTATATCATGCTGATGGGGCGGTATCGAGTTAGTTAAAACTAATAACTACAGAGATACATTATTGTTTGGCTTTCTATTTTTTAATTGTGAAAGCCAAATATTATTACCTCTTTTTCCCTTTTATTTTTAAAATCGTGTATAGAACATAATGATAAAATGATGATAAATATTTTTCTTTGTATCTAAAGTGCTTAGACGCATACTTGTGGTGTGTGATATTTTGAGGTGTCATTAAATCTATATCTTTCCATGGAGATTTTTCTTTGGCGTTTAGGAAGCAACGAACTTCATGATAATACTTAGACCAATTATGCCAAGGTTTAGTCGAACCAATGAAGTGTACAAAAACAGCATTAGAAATATCGTTGTTTTTCTTATGCTTATATCTATCATTTAAGTTTATTCTATGATTAAAAATATTATCTAATTTTAACCAATCACCATGAACAGCGATGTTAATAGCATCTTGGTCATAATATTTGATAACTGGTTGTAATTTTTTATCAGTAAATACTGACATTGATTTTTCAGTTAGCTGCCTATAATTCCACTCATCAGGGTTTATCAGCATAACGCCCGAGTTAAAATATCCTTTTTTAATCCCTTCAACGTTAAATAAGTTAGCCATTTCTACCGAATGAGGCTCACTGATATCCATAACAGCAGCGATAGGCATAGAGGATAAATTTAGTGATTTAAGAATTTGAATACTTCCGGTGCAAACCACATCAGAATCCAAATACAAAACTTTGTCACATTTCTTATAAAAATAGTCGGCAATAATAAGCCTGAAATAAATAGCATGGGACCATACCTGGTTTGTTGGTAGTTTTTTTAATATATCCATATTTAACGTATGGAGTGTGACGCTAGTTTTGTACTGCTTACTAATTTGACTAAATAGTTGAATATCTTTATCGCTTAAAAAGTCAGTAAAAACATGAAAGTGGAAATTTATATCTTTATTATTTAGCAGAACAGAGACAATGGATACTCCTGTGCCGAACAAGAAATTTTTATCGGCACCATATGCAACATTAAATTTTTTCTTTGATAAATCTTTATTTACATCTTTGTTGGTGAATGACGTTTTTCCCTGTACTGCATTTTCAAAAAAAATCATTTATGTATCCAATTTATGTTTAGTTTATCATGAATTATAGCTCTGAAATGAGATGTGTCATAGCCCTTATTATGTGTTTAAATGCTGATTTAGCATAGGTTGTCAAGGTTTTTCATGTTTTTAAATGACATTTAATTAATGGATATAGTACTACATTGGAAAAACTCTAGTATGTAGTGGTATAGTTAACAGATGAAAAATTCTAGTTTACGCCAGTATAAGGAATGATTGGGTCTTAATTAAGATGAAAAGCGCAAAGTTAACTTAACGCATTCCTATCATTCAATATTCTCTTTAATGGTAAAGTAGAATTTCTTTAATAGCATATCTCGTATTCGATAGTATTGATAATTTTTGAACATTTTTTTTAGATTGCTTCTATAACGCTCTCTAGCTTTTAATAAAGGAGCTCTACCTTCCTCCAAGGATGAATTTAGTTTTGATTCATCATCAGAGATAACCAGAGTAGGGATATGCCCATAAATATTCGCGCAATTAAAATATCTAAAATACCTCCACATATCAGACTCATATTTGATGGGGCTTTGAATTTTAATGATGTTTTTTGCTGCTTTTACGTTTATAACATATGCATGGGAGCCAATAGCTTGATAGACTTTAAAAATATTATCATTTAGGTTTTGATTTTTTATGTAACTATCTATTTTAGATAATAAAAATATGTTAGGCTTTCTGATTTTATCAAAAAATTTTATTTGTGAAATTATATCTTCGATGTTATGAGGTAATATAGCATCGTCTTCTAGCACTAATGCCTGTTCGATATTCTCATTTGCCATTTTTTTATAAATAGATAAATGGCTTAGTGCGCACCCAATTTCACCTTTTGTTAGCATGCAATTTGGGTAGTCATGAGTAGCCTTTTTAAGTTCAGTGTCTGATAGATTTTTTCCGTTTACCGCATTGATGAATTCATATTTTAGTTTAGTTTTATCGAGTTGAGCTTGCATTTTCATTCGACGCTCAGAACTTTCTTTTAGGTTGATAATAAAAACAATCACTTGAATACCTAAGTAGGGTTGATTTAATGATGTATTATAGCGCCGAGAATATGGCACTTACACAAATGGCAATCACTGAACCGATAATGACAATTACTCTCAAGGTACATGCCTAATTTTTTAGCTTTTCTATCAGTATGTAAAAAGTAGTAAGCTATTTACACCATCGAGAAAAAATAGAGGATTTATACTATCAAATAGTAACGCTATCTAACAGCAAAAAGCTACCGTTATGGTGTGGCTTATCACCTATTTCAAAATACAAGTTGATATTCAGGTGAAATGAGATATCTAATTTCACTTTTTTACAAAAAAGAAAACCCGCACTTTGAAGTGACCCCCAATAGTTGGACTACCAATTATTGGGGGTCTTTTAATGTCAAAATACAGCCGCGATTTAAAAATTATCATCGCTAACCAATGCTTAGCAGGAGAAGCATCTCGAAAGCTTTCTAAAATATATTCCATATCCTCTCGCCAAATTCGATATTGGGCACAAGTCGTTGCCATCCATGGTGATAAAGTGTTCCTCCCCACTCCCCATTTACGTTGTGCAAAAACAAGGTTATAGGCACTGAAACTTATGTGGACAAATGATTGGTCTAGCGCCATTCTGAACTTAACTACGTCTGGCATCCTCTCTATCTGGCTTGATAGATATAATGAAAATGGATTCAAAGGGCTTGAATGTGGACCTAGAGGAAGACCACCAATGAAACTCCCCCGCACAGCAGCTGTTTGTTCTGACGATGAAAAACACTTGAGGAACTTAAAGAGGAACTTGCGTATCTGCGTGCGGAAAATGCTGTCCTAAAAAAGTTGGAAGAGCTAAAACAAATGAAACGACGACAAACAAAGAAAAAACGTTAGTTGTTTTAGCTCTGAAAGATAAATACCCATTGAATCACTTACTTCATGCCATAAGGCTTGCAAAAAGTGTCTTTTATTATCATGTTAGCGCGCAGAAAAGACCTAAACAGTATACGCAAGAACTTGTGCGTATTGAGAGTATTTACCATGAACACAAAGGGCGTTATGGTTACCGCCGCATCCATTTAACACTGAGAAATGAAGGTATTTTGCTCAACCATAAGACGGTACAGCGGTTAATGAAACGGCTTAACTTAAAATCGACAGTAAGAGCCAAAAAATACCGTTCATATCGTGGTGACGTAGGAAAAACAGCACCTAATCATCTTAAAAGAGATTTTACGGCATCAAAACCGAATGAAAAATGGGTAACCGATGTGACAGAGTCTAAAGTGAATGAACAAAAAGTGTATCTTTCACCTATAATTGACTTATATAATCAAGAGGTTATTGCATATAAAGTGGCTAAAAACACACACTTAACGTTGGTTATAGAGATGCTAAAAAGTGGATTATCTCGATTAACCAAAACACAAAAACCGTTATTACACAGTGATCAAGGTTGGCAATACCGAAACCCTAGCTATCAGAAACAGCTCGCTGATAATGGGATTAAACAAAGTATGTCAAATAAGGGTAATTATTTCGATAGTGCCGTTGCTGAAAATTTTTTCGGGTTATTAAAATCAGAAATGTGTCATGGTCATCATTTTCAAAATGCAGATGAACTCATTGATAAAATTGACGAATACATAGAGTGCTACAATACCAAGCGGATCAAAGTCAAATTAAAAGGCCTGACTCCGGTTGAATATCGAAATCAGGCCTTGCAAGCCGCTTAACTAAAAGTGTCCAACTTTATGAGGTCACTTCAGAATGACCTGAATGAAGTGGGCTTTTAGTAACTCTTAAGTGCGCGGTATTTCGCTGGCGGGAGTTGAACCCGAGTCCGTAATTTTTTAATCTATTGATTATGAAAGGGTATTTTCAGAGAGGGTCAATCATGTGCACTAGACGTGCACATGGGGGGACTAGGGTTGTATTTTTATACAATAAGTTGATTTTTTGTAGTTCATCAGGGCTGTATCAAAAACTTAACGTGAAAAACTTGTAATACTATGTTTTTAAAAAGCAGGTAATTCGTTGTTCAAAAGCTAGAACACCCTCATCATTATCTTTATCTGCTATTGAAAATAATTTCTCTGAGCTAAATCCTGTCCTTTTTATTAATTTTTCATAATACTTTTTATTCCTTCTTTCTGGCTTTCCTTTTAACTCACCGACATATGGTAAATTATATGTCTCATTTTCATCATTATACTTTCTAAATATTTCTTTTTCTACTGAATCGAAAGGTAGAAAAAGTAATTTTGAAACGATATCTTTATTTTTTCTTGTTATCTCTTCTTTTACATCGCCATCTAATATAACTAAAACTTTTTCATCTCTTTCACATAAAAAAGAATTTTCTTTGTTTTTTTTGTAAAAATCAATTACATTTTCACACCCTCCAATACTAATAACTTCTATTTTTTCTTTTTTATTGAATGTTAATGAATTTGTTATTTTCTGTATTTTATCTTCAATGTATTTCTTTAATACATCATCTTCAGTTAAAATATATCGATCGCTACCTTTGAATTCAAACATAACACCCTTGATATAACTATAGCCCCTTTTTTTTAATTCAGTAATACCATTTGAATTTTCAAGGTAATAAATGTTAATTCCAATCTCATCAATAGATTTTAACATTGCAAGAGAATGTGTTGTAAATATAAAAAATTTATCATTGTCTTCACTTGCTTTTTTTAATATTTTTACTAGTCGTATTTGAGCGTAAGAATCTAATGATATATCTATCTCATCTATTATTACTAGTTTAGTTTCTGAGTTTATTATTCTATATAAATTTATTACAAAGTATTCTCCTGAACTAAAGTAATCTTCTCTAATGTAATTGCTGTTTCCTACGATCTTGAAAAAGTATTCTTCACCATTGATTTTTACTGATTTTAGATCGGAAAAATTTTTATATGGATATATGAAAGTTAAAAAATTTATTAAACCACGAGGTATTGAGTATTCGTTAAAAGCAATTTTTATTCTTAGCTCACTATCAATATCGTTTAATTTAGAAAAGGCACCATATCGTTTTCCATATGGAATTGGGAGTTCGACTACTCCTAGATTCTGTTTATTGACTAAGTTTCTACAATCTATTTGCTTGATTGAGGGGTTATATCTGTACTCATAAACTTCATCATCGAAATTAATTAATAGCTCGCTGTTTTCATTGAAAATAAATGGATTTGATGTTTTTACAAATATAGTTGGTTGAAATAAAATTCCCATTGACTTAATTAGGGTTGTCTTTCCAATTCCATTATGGCTGACAATACAGAATATTTTACTTTCACTAAAGTCAAAACTAACGTTAAGATTAGTTAAATGTTGTATTTGATTTATTGATAATTCAAATTTCATTTTATAAGACTCTTTCTAATAAACATTTCCACAATTGTTGAACCATATTTTCTTTTTAGTTTATTTATGTAGCTATTATCAATAGTACTTACATAATTAATTATTCCAGATAAATATCTTTTTATCTCTGTTGTTTCAGAGTCTTTGGAGTGTATATTGTTCAATTTTGACATGTAGTAAAGTTTTGTTTCAATATTATTTTTTAATTTTTTATCAACAGTGATGTGACCATCAGGCATAATACAGACCCCCATTATTTTTCTGAGATTTCCTTTCCTTAATAATTTTGTTTTACTTTTATTTAGAATAAAATTGTCATTCTCTGATGTTAAAATTTGCTGGAGATCATCAAATATAGTATTTTTATTTATATCCCTATTAGAAGATATGATGATATCATCAGCATAGCGTGTATAATAATATTCATTTTCATTTGAAAATAATTTTATTTTAAAGTCAATGTCACTAAAGAGAATATTACTTAATGATGGGGATGTAGATAATCCTATAGGCAGTGTATTGTTATAAGTAACAATATCAACTATTTCGGGTAAATATTGGTTAATGTCAGAAATAATAAAATTGTTAAATTTATTAATTAATTTAACTTCTATAAACTCACTAGAAAATGAAGGGAAAAAATTATTTATATCAGTTTTAAATATAAAATTACTGTTTCTATGAGGCATAACACAGTTTAATACGTTAACACCTTTTCGATATGAAAAGACAACATCATTCATGATCTCTATCCGATTAAAGACGGCTTCATTTAGAAAACGATGGAGTAATTTTAGTTTATTGAAACCTTTTTTGTATGCAATAATTTCCTTACCTTTATAAGTTTTTAACTCTAAATAATCATCTTTATTTAGATGAATTAACTCATTAAATTCCATTGAATTATTAAAATAAATATCAAATATATCTTTTATCTGTACACTCATGTGATATCACTTTTTATATCCTTTGATATTGGTAGTATACCAATATCAATATAAGAAGAACACTAGGAAGCAAAAGAAGAGGGTAAGGTTGGATAGACATACAAAAACCGCCTCATAAGTGTGTAATTTTTCAATTAATTACAAGTTATGAAGCGGTATTGCAAGATATCTTAATGCCTGTAGAGGCCGTTCGCTGACCGGAGATTCTCACTAGTCACGGCATGCAATGAGTATAGCAAAAAAAAAACAGATGTAAATAGAGTGAATACATAGTTACACACATAAGATTTCGTAATGGCGGCTTTAGATATGAAAATTTATTGTATGGTGGTAATGTTAGACTTATTTTCACCATATATATTAACTAGATATATATTTTGCTTATCTTAAGTTAAGTTCGGAGTTCAATATTTTTCATTGCGCTCCCATCATACTCCTTAAGATACCCCCCATAGTGCCTAAACAGCATTTCAGGTCCTTTATGTCCCATTTGTCCTGCTAGCCAAAACAGATTGGCACCTTGGCTTATATGCCTTGTGGCAAAGGTATGTCTAGTTTGATATGGATTTCTGTACCGAATACCTGCTTTCTTCAGAGTTGGCACCCATGCTTTCTTTCTGATTGCGTCAGCGCCTGCCCAAGCTTTATTTGTTTTCGGATCTTCAAAAATCACATCATCTTTTAGGAACGTGAATTGCTTCTGGTTATTTAGGGCGTTCAGGGCTTCACTATTCAGCTCAACTTTTCTAGTACCAGCTTTAGTTTTGGTTTTCTTAATAACACCAACCACGCTGGCGGATTGCACGTGTGCAGTATTTTCTATGAAATCAATATCACTCCATCTCAATGCACATAGTTCAGAGCTTCTTAACCCTGTATTAATGGCAAACTGAAATAAGTTTTTCCATTGCTCATATCTTGCCGCAGTAAGTAGGGCAGAGACTTCTTTAGGTGACAATGGGTCAACAATATAACTGCTTTCATAGTCACTGTTATTTGATTGGTATCTGGAGGCAGATACAAGGCTTACTGGGTTAATTGACACTATCCCATCTGTAATGGCTTCATCTAACGAGCTACGTAAGAAAGAGAGCTGATTACGGATGGTTTTTAATACTGTCGTTTGCTTTTGTATCCAGTTTTTTAGGATCGCGGGTGTTAGTGATGAAACATGTAATTGGTGCAAATCAGACAGGGCACTTTTGCATTTTTTATAACCGCCAATCGTTGAGGGTGATAAATTTCGAGTTTCGCAAATAACTAAATATTCGTCTAAATAATCAATCACTCTTTTTTCGCGATTATTGACGCCAAAAAGTATTAATTTTTTAGAGTTAGGAAAATATTTAGCGTAATTAAAAGTGCCTTTTTCAATGTTATTTTGAATTTCAGCAAGTAGCCTTTCAGCGTATTTAATATTTTTATTATCGACGGTTAGTCTAGAGAGAGGCTCTCTACAGAGCGCCCCTCTATAAGTAAACGTGATAACAATAGTTTGGCTGGTTTTGTTGTTACGAACCGTCACCCCTCTTGGTAGTGCGTAGCCTGTTTGTTTTTTCGCGCCCACTTATTCACCTCAGCAATATCAATCCAACGTTCTTTTGAACCCTCAACTTTTAAAACATGTACACCGACTATCCAATATTGTCGTTGTATGCGTTTATTAATAGATTCCGGTGTTTCTCCATACATATTGCAGTACGCGGAAATAGGCAAACATTCATATAACATAACTTCCTCCTATGTCCGCTTGTTTAATGTCGCGGCGAAATAAATCATAGCCTTCTGTGATATTTTGTTTCATCTTGGTCTTGCCTCATCATTAATAAAATAAGTTGGTCAGCAATGTTGCAGGCATGCTTGATATCAGCTTCAGTACATGGTCTGTTTTCTACACTTGCAGCTAGCTTGCCTAACTTAATATCAAACTCAGTTAATAATTGTTCCTCGGGTGTCCAAGGGGTTAATTGTGGTTGTTTCATGGTGGTTATCTGTATGGGGTTGGTATGGTTAGATATACCTGACAAATGAAAATGAGCTGCTATATTTTAGGTGTTAATACTTTTTTTGGTAATTAATCACATTAGCAATAAAGGGTACACTCTATGATATTAAAAGAACTATTTATCCGTATGCTTTATGTTTTCCAATACTTAGTAGTTGGTTTTCTCTTGTTATTAACATCAATAGCCATACCAAACTGGTTAGGCAAGGCATCAGTCTTTTTTGTAGGGTAGAATTTAGTAAGTGGGTAGTGTTTAGGGAGGCTGCTATGGCAGGTAGTGAAGGGGACGAAATTAAATATTTACCATGGACAGGTGCGGCTTTGAAAGTAGCTTTGATAATGACGGTCGAAGCTATGAAGTTAACGCCTGAAGAGGCAGAAAGGAAAAACATTATAGTTGTAGTTGGTCCGTATGCTCGTCCATATAAGGAAATAATTTCCATAGCTGAAGAATATGGTGAAAAAGAAATTCCTAAATCAATGAGAGATGCTACTCCAGAAACAAAATAAAAAAGAATTCGCAATAACCCGCCTAGAGCGGGTTTTTTTATTTGAGGGAAATAGCTAATCAGAAAGTTTATTCCTACAAGTAGACTTTCTAATCGGCTAAGGAGATAAACACGATGGCTAAACCGGATTGGGGGACGCTACAGCAACAGTTCCACACATAACGTTATTTTGTGAGGGAAAAATAAAAATGCCCCAGATATCGGGGCGAAGTAGAGAATAATAGTTTATGAATGTGACGTCACTATACGTTAATCGTGAATGACCACAATCTGAAAAAGGTAGTAATCTCAAGCAGATGGTCAGATTAGAGCTTTGATGAATATCTCCTTTCTTATACATAAGTCAAATATGCGTTATTCATTATATTTAGCTAGTGTTAGTATCTCTCAAAAAGGGGGTAACTAATGATTTCATGGTTCGATGTTATGGCTCTTCTTGCGATACCAATAATTATATTGTTTGTAGTTATAAAGATGGCAATAGGAAGTCATAAGATGCTAGAAAAAAGTGAGCAAGTAAAAGGGGAAGTATTAGAATCTCACAAAAACGAAATTAAAGAGTCTAGCGATGATGTGCAGGCAAGGAAGATAAAGAAAAAAATAGTAACAAAGATAATCTGGTACAGGGTATGCTCTGTTGTACTATTGATACCGGTCCTATATTTTTTGTTTAGATAACACCTCGCTTAGAACGGGATTTTATTGCAAATCACAAAGCTCACTACGGTGAGTTTTTTAATTTGTTATGAGGAAAATATTATGGCTAAGCCGGATTGGAGCGAGCTACAAAAACAGTTCCTGTCTGACCATGCTAAATCAGGAATATCCCCTAAAGAGTGGTGTGAAGACCAGGGGCTTAATTACGCAACAGCAAGGCGATATATAAAAAAGCCAGCTGCGCAATCTGCGCAAAAAACTGCGCACAAAAAATTGCGCACTGCGCACGAAAAAGAATGCGCAAAAGAGGCAATACACGATAGTGATATATCAACTGCGCAGGGTAGTGAACAAGATAATGCGCATAATGATGAAAATACCTTTGATGTGCGCAACTACGGGCTTAACGATATGCAAGCACGTTTCGTAACTGAGTACTTAATTGACTTAAACCGAACTGCAGCATACAAAAGAGCCGGCTATAAATGTGAGGGGAATAATGCGTATATCGCAGCATCAATCCTTTATAGAAATTTTAAGGTTTCAAGAGCAATCGCGGATGCGCTAGCTGAACGAGAACGTCGAACCGAGATAACCCAAGATGCCGTATTAAAAATGTGGTGGGATATTGCAACTGCAGACGTTAACGAGCTAACTGAATATCGCCGGCTATGCTGTCGTCATTGTTGGGGTTTTGGTTTCAATTATCAGTGGCGTGATGCGATAGAATTTGAAGACGCTGTTACTGAGGCTAGGGCTAAAAAGAAAAAGATACCAAATGATAATGGTGGTTACGGTTATGACAATTCGCTTGATCCTAATCCTGATTGCCCTCGCTGTAGTGGTTTTGGTATTGGTCGTGCGCATTTTCATGATACGCGTGACTTAACTGGCGCTGCTCGTCGTTTATTCGCTGGTGTGAAAGAGGGTAAGTTTGGTGTTGAGGTGATTACTCGTAATCAAGACGATGCGCTTAAAATGGTTGCACAGCATTTAGGGATGGTTAAGAACAAGACTGAAATAACTGGTGCTGATGGTGGGCCTATTCAATCAACTGGGATTGATCTAAGCCACCTAAGTTTTGAACAACTAATGAAATTGAGGAGTAAAAAGAGTAAAGAGAAAAATTAAATTGGTAACATTGCTAAAAGCTCGGTTCCTGATGAAGTTATATCAGTAACACCTGCTTTTTTAGCCTCTTCGCGTAAATTAGTAGAGGCCCAATTACCGCAGAAAATGAAAACCGGAGTTTGAATATTAAGATTTCTTATTTCTTTTGTAAGAGTTATTCCTGCCCGATCGTCTTTGGGTCTTCCCATATCGGATATTATAACATCAAAATTATTTTGTTTGATTCTTTCAATGGCATCAGTTGTTGAAAGTGAAGTATCTACATCTACATGATTCATTTTTAGTGTTTCAATCAAATAGCTATTATTTGAAGGACTATCATCAACCCATAAGACCCTTTTTCTCATTGAAATATTAGATTGCACATTTGTTTCTGAATTAGGGTGTAATGTGTTTATTTTCTTTTCCATTTCAACAAGTTTAGATTGTAGGTCTAGAATAATGTGGCCTTGTTGTATTGAATTTTCTTTCAAATTTAGTTCAAATCCTGAGACTTTTATATTTAACTTGCCATCAAAGAAAGTGTCTATGAGCTTTAATAGATGCTTTCTAAAATAATAGATTAAAAAACATACAATCAATGGCCATAATAAAGAAGATAATGCAGATAAAATAGCAGGTATAACATCCATAACGAATTATCCTTATTTGATTAGGATGGTTGAGAAGATACTTATTGATAAGAGTATATTAGATTCATAGATACTATGGAACTAACAATAATTGATGCTGTGATTAAAAGTGCATTGATATTATTGCCTTTTTTATAAACATGTAAGGTGTTTTTTATATAACTGTTGATTAGATTAAATTATTATATTTTTTATCCAATTTAAATGAGTGTTTTGCCCTTATAAATTAGGTACAACCATGAATATCGATTTCAGTTTGTTTGATGAAGAGATCGAAAGGGAGATAGCACGCCGTAGTTTGCATGAATTCATTCAGTATATAAACTCTGAATACATCACAAGCCATTTCTCTCAAACGGTATGTGATGCGCTCGACCAGTTCTTGGTTGATATGATGGAAGGTAAGCGTCCTAAGTTAATATTAGGCGCACCGCCACAACACGGTAAGTCTGATATTGTTTCCCGCTATCTTCCCGCTTATTTCTTTGGAAAATACCCTAACATGCGAGTTGGGGCGCTGTCGTATTCGTCTGATTTAGCCGGTGATATGAATACCGATGTTCAGCGGATCATGATGTCGGCTGAATATCGTGCGTTATTTCCTAACAGCTGGTTGGGTAATAAGCCTGAAAATGGCATTGTTGTTAAACGTAACTCTGACGAGTTTGGCATTGCCAACCACAAAGGCAGTTATGTATGCGCGGGTGTCGGTGGTCCATTAACGGGTAAGAAAGTTGACCTCGGTATTATTGATGACCCAATAAAGAACTCGAAAGAAGCACTTAGCCCGACGGTTAAAAAATCGATTTGGAACTGGTACGTCTCGACCTTTAAGACCCGCTTATCACAAAACAGCGGTGAAATCATCATGGCCACGCGGTGGGCGACCGATGATTTATCAGGCCAATTAAAAGAAAAAGCCCCTGAAACCAAGGTACTCGCATTCCCTGCTATTAATGAGCAAGGAGAAGCGTTGGTACCTGAACTTCATCCCATTGATAAGCTGTTGGAAACCAAAGCAATACTGGGTGATTATTTTTGGTCTGCCATGTATCAACAATCACCGAAGCCGGGCGACGGTCAAATCTTCCATGAAGAGTTTGTCCGCTATTATTTACCTAAAGACCTACCAGATAAATTCGATAAGGTTATTCATAGTTGGGATATGACCTTTAAAGACAGCGACGGTACCGACTATGTAGTGGGGCAGGTTTGGGGTAAGAAAGACGCCAATGCCTATTTGCTCTATCAAATTAGAAAACGCATGAGTTTTACTCAAACGAAGGATGCCGTGAAGCTACTTGCGGAAAAATTCCCAGAAGGGCGCCGTAAGCTGGTGGAAGACAAAGCCAATGGCCCAGCAGTTATCGACTCTCTTAAATCATCGGTATCAGGCTTAATTCCTGTTGAGCCCGATGGTAGCAAAATCGCACGTGCTCATGCCTGCACCGCGGAATGGGAGGCGGGCAATGTGTGGCTACCACACAAAGACATTGCGCCGTGGATAGTGGAAACCGTGGAGGAAATTACCACGTTCCCATTTGCTGGCCATGACGATACGGTGGATGCAATGACGCAGGCATTACGTGATTTATACCAGAAGAAAAAAGGCGGTTTCTTTACAACCAAGAGGTAATTCTATGTGGCCGTTTAAAAGGCGAAAAATTGCAGAACAGATTGCACCGCCGAAGCGGTCAGCGTTTACCACAGATTTGTATCCTGCATTAGCAAAAGAGAAGGGATTTAACGGGTTAGTTCTACCGCAGCCGATGATTAACGGTGTGGGGATGGACAGTATTGATACTTCCGTTCCTTCATTCAAAGGCGAACAAGTTTATGGTGTGCCTGAATCGCAAGCGGCTTGGTATGCCTCACAAATGTTTATTGGTAACAACATGTGCGCCATCATTGCGAAACATTGGCTGGTGGATAAACGCTCTCTTTTCCCTGATACAGCTGCCATAAGCGCGCTCTATCCTGATATCCACCGCATATAAGGTTTTATTATGCCAATTAAACAAACTCGATACGTTGATATCGCATCGGCGGTTATTGGCGCGTCTGCTGTTCCGATGCGTAAATTAACCGGTCGCTTATTTTCCACTAACCCCAAAATACCTGCAGGTAAAGTTTTAGAGTTCGCCAGTGGTCAAATAGATGATTTGCTGGGTGTTGATTCTCCCGAAGCCCACTTTGCACGACAATATTTTAGCTATGTTAGCCCTGCACCGGTGAGTAAGCCGAAGGAGTTACAAATTGCTTCTTATGAGCCTGTGGGGCGAGCGCCTACGCTATTTGGGACAAAAGCCGCCGCATTAGCGGATTTAAAAATCATTGCGGATGGAACGCTTTCGGTCACGATTGGTACTGTCACCAAAAGCTACAAAGACATTGATTTGTCGGAAGCGAAATCCTATGCGGATATTGCGTCCACCATTCAAGCAAAACTCAATGCAGAAAGAGAACCACAATTTTCCAGTAGCTATTTGACGTTTAATTCACTCGATAGTGCCTTTGAGCTGAGTGGCGGTGTGCAAGAACGTGCATCCATTAGTGTTGAATATTCAGTGCTGGCGAACGCCATGGGGCTGTCTTCCGGTACGGTATCTGAAGGTAACCCCGCACAAACGCCTCTGGAAGCCTTTATGGTAGCAGAGCAGGTTTCCGATTCATTCGGGAGCGCGACATTTTTGGACGAACTGCCGTTAGAGCAAGCGGTGCCATTGGCGCAGTATGTTTCCGGGGAGAACGTCAAATACCAGTTGCATATTAGCGTGAGTGAAAAGCAGGTTGAAGATTTTAGCGCAGCGTTGATGGGAACGGCTTCGGTGGGGTTAAATCTCAAAACGGATACTAACTATTTTATTCAAACCTTACCCATGGCTGTTATGGCGGCGACTGATTATGACCGCACTAATGCCACAACAAACTACATGTTTCGCCAGTTAGGTGTGACGTTCCCTGCGCAAGTGACCACGGATAAAGTCGCTGACCGCTTCGATAAGCTGCGCGTGAACTATTACGGTGAAACTGCGGTAGCTGGCTCACAAATTCGTTTCTATCAGCGGGGCTTCTTGTGCGGTGGTGCGTCTAATCCACTGGATATGAGTGTTCACGCCAATGAGCAATGGTTAAAAGCCTATATTGCTCAGCAATGGTTCAGTGTGTTATTGGCGACACGGGGCGTTCCTGCCAATAAAGACGGTGAAGCACGTGCGTTAATGGTGATAGCGGGTGCGGTCACTAAAGCCATTAATAACGGCACGATTTTAGCCGGTAAAACGCTGAGTGACGCACAAAAGCTTGCGATTGCTGATGCGTCGGGTGATGACCTTGCGTGGTATGACGTACAGGATAAAGGCTATTGGTATAACGCGCAGATTGTTGAAAATACGGGTGAAAGTGACTTGCCTGAGTATGTCATGAAATACGTGCTGATTTACGGCAAAGGCGATTGGGTTCGCAAAGTCGAAGGCTCACATAATTTAGTCTAGGAGTAGAACATGCATGATGTATCTGCAACCGGCTTGAGTTTTACCATTCAAGCCAGCAAAACCTTTCCCACTGGGATTTTAATTACCGCTTTTGCTGACGATGCTGATCCACTGGATTTACCGGCTGTCGATATTGCACAAACGGGTATGGATATTAACGGTAACTTGGTGAGTTGGTCTACACCAACACCACAAACCGTCACGATTAACGTATTGGCCGGTAGCGAAGAAGATCAAAACTTGTCTATTTTGCTCGAGGCAAATACCGCGAAAAAAGGGCGCCGACACGCAGGGGATATTATTACTTTTGTTGCGTCTTATGGCGATGGCTCAACGGTCACGGCGCGCAATGGCAAAATCACCAATGGTAGTCGTGGCAACTCAGCCGCCTCTGCGGGGCGTTTGAAATCTAAAGCCTATACCTTTGTGTTTCAGGATTTCGACAGTACGCGTATCCGTTAATTTATTTCAATTTCTGGCGGGGTTTCCCGCCTTTTTTATTGGTGTTTACCATGATGATTAAACCTAAAGAAGTCGCTATCAAAGACGTTGATGGTGTTGAAAAACTATTCATTATTAGTCGCCTACCCGCCACAGTCGGGCGTGAAATCCTAGCCAAATACCCGTTATCTAACGCCCCCAAAATTGGTGACTATGAGGTCAGCAAAGAGGCCATGCTCAAAATGATGGCCTATGTGTGTGTCACTATCGACGGTGAAGAAATCCCCCTTAAAACACAAACACTTATTGATAACCATGTGCCTGATGGCGAATCGTTGATCCGCTTAGAGTTGGAAATGTTGAAATATAACACCAGTTTTTTCGGCAACGACGGGAGCCAAGGTTTCCTCCACTTCCTGCTCAGCAAGGTAAGCGGTTCACTCCCGTCGATTATAAAAACGCTGATGGGTTCTTTGCCGTCATCGTCAGCGAACGCCTCGCCACCTTCACCGAACTCAAAACCTCAATAGATTTAGAAGAAGCAATGGACCTATGGGAAATTGCCATTACTAACCGTTATAACGAAGCCCTTGCGGCTTCAAAGGATCGCTAATGTCATTAATGGATACCTTTGTGCAGGTCTTTGAGTTTGATACAAGGCAAGCGGATGGGGCATTTAAAAAGGTGCAACGTTCGACCGATGACATTATTGATGGCATGAAACAAACCCAACAAGCGGCGCAGCAAAGTTCACTGACCATCAGGAGTGTAATGACAGAGCTTTGGCAATCACTGCAGGGGCTGTCGACCGAACATGCCATTCAGTTTACAATCAATGCCAGCGAGGTTAGTGCTGAGACAAGCCACATCGTGGATAGGTTAGATGCGGTGAGCTCATCATTAAGCGCATTGGATGAGCAACGGCAAAATACAGACACAGCTTGGGTCTTTGCGGGGGATACGCTAGGGGAGTGGGGGCAATCACTGCAAGCTGAAATCAGCCAACTGAAAAATGATCTCGGCTCGTTATCGGTGGGTGACCAAAAAAACGCATTAGAACAGGTAAAAGGCTCAGTCAGTGAGTATGTTAACGAGCTGCAAAAAATCCCGACCACTACTGCCGATGGCGCCGCAGAAATTGAACGTGTGATGGCAGACTTACGCCAATCGGTGCAAGGCTTATCGATTGAACATTCGATTGATTTCGTTACTAATGCAGATGAGGTTATTGCCCAAACTGGCTCGGTTAAAACACAATTAGAGACAGTAACAGATTCGATGGCTAACCTTGAGGCGCAGCGGTCAATATCTGACGCAGGCATGCAATCCACTCAGGTTGTTTTGGGCGAGCTCGATGCAAACTACTGGGCACTACAGCAAAATGTTATTCAACTTAATCAAGGTGTCACCGACCTCGCGTTAGCCGAACACCAAGGTATCACCGCGAAGCAACTGTCCAACGCCATTATTCAAGCACTGCAAGGTAATTACAGCGAGCTAATTCGCCTTGTGGACACGATGAAAGTGAAAGGAATTGAAGCGGCGACCAGTGAAATTAAAGCACAGCAATCCGTGCAAAAAGCCCTTGAGAATACCGAAACCAAATATCAGCAAGCTGGTAATACGGTTATGTCGTTTGCCAAAAAGGCATTAGGGACGGTTGGTTTACTGATGGGGGCTACCGCCTTGGTGGGAGAATCGATTTCACGTTCGACTGAAATTGAAGCCCTCGATAAGTTAGGTAAAAAAATCAATGTAGCCACAGCCGATGTAGACGCATTCGCGGGTTCAATGGCTGAACTGGGCGGCACGCGTGATGCGGCCCAAGCAGATTTATCGGCGATGGCTAAATCGTTTGGCTTGGCTAAAAACTCCATGGAAAAAGTACTTCAGACTGCAGATAAAGTGCAGGGTATGAAGTTTGATAAAGCCAAGGCAACGCTTGCGGGACTGGGCGTAACAGATGATAAAACCGTCGAGCTGATGATGAAAGGTCGCAAAGAACTCGAGCGCATGATGGGTATTCAAAAAGAGTACTCAGGCATCAACAAAGAGAGCATTGAACAATCCATCAAATTCAACAAAGCCATGCAAGGCTTTAAGCAATCATCAGGTTTACTGAAAAACAGCTTATTAGAAATGGTGATCCCGATTTTAACTAAAGGGTTAGAGTGGATTAACCGCTTTGTGAGCTTTTGCAAAGAAAACAAATCGCTCATTGTGGGGTTCTTTATTGCGATAGGTTCGGCTATTGCGGTGTTTTATGTGCCTGCTCTGTTATCGGCAGCGGCAGCGACCTTGGCAGCAACATGGCCCATCTTGGCGATTATCGCGGTTATTGCCTTACTGGCTGCGGCGTTTGCCTTAGTTTATGACGATATCATGAATTTTATCGACGGCAACGATTCGATGATAGGGCGTATTTTGGATGAATACCCCGAACTTAAGGCGGTCATTATTGCGTTGTGGGAAGCGTTTAAAGCCTTCTTTTATTTTGTCATGGCTTTATCTCAAGTTGTCGCCGATGTGGCGGTGGCTGCTTTTAACTTTATTGTTGATGGTGGCAAGCAGTTATGGGCATGGCTCACGGACTTTATTCGCGATTTAGCGGGTTGGGGCAAGCAATTTGAAGGGGTCTTTACGGTGGCTTCTGATGCCGTTGTAGGGATTTTTAAGTGGTTATGGGCGCAAATCAAACAGTATTTAAGTTGGATTAATGACGGCTTAGAAGCGATTAAAAATGGCTGGAGCACGGTCAAAGGGTGGTTTGGTTTTGAGGATGCACAAGTGACTCAAACGGTTGAACGCAAAATCACGACTGACGGCACGATAGAGCACCAAATCCCCGAACAGCCCAAGTTATCTGGAGAAGATACTGCGTTGTTAGTGAAAGGGCTGAGCCAACAAATTAACGGTATGTCGGCTAATCCAATTAACCCGATGACCAGCCAAGCTATCAGTAATCAATCCAGTACCACCAATGAAACTAACTTGTCGATTGGTGAAATCAAAGTGGAAACCCAAGCGACGGACGCGCAAGGAATGGCGAATGGCACGAAAGATGCGTTGCAATCCCAGCTACAAGATTTAGCCCATCAAACCAGTTCGGGGGTAAGCAAATGATCACCGAGGTGAAAATCTTCAATGTCGATAACTTTTCGACGTTATTTGAAACGGCCAATCCGATTCAAATTAACGTCCGTGACGAACACAAAGCAACACAATTTACCGTTGAGTCGGGGGAAACACGCAGTGACCATGTGGTAGTTCAGCCCGTTGAAATTGGTATGGATTTAATTTTAGCCGGCGAAATGAAAAGTGCCTTTGAAACCCTGCAACAAGCCTATGATAAACACCAGTTAGTGGGTATTCAAACTCGGGTGAAAACCTACCAGCCGATGCTGTTAGTGAATCTCTATCACGATGAAATTCCAGAGATGGCCGATGCGATTAAACTCTCGCTGCGCTTTACGGAGTGGCGAACGGTTGAGCCTGAATATGGCGACCTGCCGCCCCGTAAGGTGGCAAAAAAAGAGCAATCGAGCACGGTGAATCGCGGGAAAGTGCAAACGTCCACGGTACCGGACAAAAAGAAAAAATCGGCAGCAACCAAAATTGCTGACGGTGAATTTACGTTAGGGTGGTGACCCATGCAAGAGATCCCTTTAAATACCGTACCTAATCAACGTTTGCGCGTGAGCCTTGGCGGTGACGAGTGGGAGCTGACGATTAAAGTGGCGCGAACAACAATGTGTTGTGATATCAAGCGCAATGATGTGGTTCTATTGCAAGGCATTCGTGTGATGCCCAATCAACCGCTGATCCCCTACCGATATTTATCGGGTAACGGTAATTTTGCCTTTATCACTGAAAATGATGAATATCCGTGGTGGGCGCAGTTTGGCCAATCACACAGTCTTGTTTGGTGGGGGGATGATGATTGATTTACGCCGCATACGATTAGGGATTGAAGTTAATGGTCGGCTGCAATGGTATGAGGGGCTGCGAATTCGTGCTAACGGCACTAAATATGCCAATCCCCTGCAAAATGAATGCACGGTGAATATCGATGGCCTCAATGCGACAACACGCAATATGTTGCTGACCGAAACCAGCCCTTATACCCAAGCGAAGAAACCGCACCGTTTAATTGTTGAAGCCGGCCGTGTTAGCACCGGTATTTTTCGCATTTATGTGGGGGATATTGTTAGCGCAGAAATCGCCTCACCGCCCGATGTAACGCTGACCTTAAAAGCAAAAACCAACAATACAAACGCCCGAGATATTGTTTCTTCATCGGGTAGTGCCATAAGTAAAATGAGCGAGCTGGCTAAGAACATAGCACAGGATTGCGGGGTTAAATTGGACTTTCAAGCCACCGATAAAAATATCGCTAATTGGTATTTTTGTGGGCCAGCACTCAAGCAAGTGGAACGCCTGCAAGATGCGGGCAATGTGAAAGCGTTTATCGACGATGACATGTTGTATGTGAAAGACCAGGACAAAGCGTTAAGTGGCCGTTTGCGAATTCTTAACCAAAAATCGGGCATGGTAGGGATACCGAAAGCCACTGAGAAGGGCGTCGATGTCACTTATTTAATTGATAGTGAGTCGTCATTGGGCGGCATGTTACGCCTTGAAAGTCAGTTTAATCCTGCCTTAAATGGCGATTATATTATTGAGCAACTTAAGTTCGATATTGCCTCACACGACGACCCTTTCTTTTACCAAGCGACCTGCAAACGAGTGTAAACCATGAACCAACCCAATAATGATATTGCTAGCGAAGGCAGCTTGGCAGGGCAGTTTATGGCTGCGTTTCGTAGCCTATTGATGAATATTGACGACATGCTCCCAGCAACTGTGGTGAGCTATGACGATAAAACTAACCGCGCGGTGATTAAGCCGCTCGTCATGATGGTATCAACACAAGGGCAAAAAATCAGGCGAGCGGCAGTGCCGAATATTCCCGTTTTTCGTTTTGGCGGCGGTGGCTTTTTTATTCGTATGCCAATTAAACCAGGAGACTTTGGTTGGCTAAAAGCCAATGACCGCGATATCAGCTTAATCTTTCAGCGTGGCGGTTTGGAAGATGAACCGAATACGGCTCGTTTACATACCTTCAGCGATGCGATGTTCTTTCCCGATACACTTAAAGGCTGGTTAATTGATGGCAAAAATACGGATGCCTTGGTGATTCAGTCCATGGATGGCTCTGTGTGTTTGTCATTACATGCAGGAAAAGCGGTTTTAGATTCACCGATTCTTGAGGTCAATGTGCCTGAAACTACCTTTAACGGCAATGTCACCATCAATGGTAATCAGGCCGTGAATGGTAACAGCGATTCAAACGGGGGCACGATGAAACACAACGGTAAAGATATCGGCTCAACACATAAACACAGCGGTATTCAAAGTGGTAATAGCAATTCAGGAGTCCCCGTATGAAAACATTTAATGTTAACAGCAATAACGACATCCATCTCGGCAATGACGGAAACTTGTCGATTGTGAGTGGTGAACGGGCATCTAAAAACCGTTGTGAACATTATGCCAAAGCACTCCGCGGTGAAATGCTGCATAAGCTCGATATGGGTATTCCCTACTGGAAAACCACGTTTGGGCGACAGGCGGACATTCCGTTATTTGAAGCGGCGTTTCGTGACCGGCTGCGTGAGCTGGATGATGTGATATCAATAGTGTCATTTTCGGCATTTATCGCGGATAACTCGCTGAACTATACCGCGTTGATCCAAACCATCTATGGGGAGATAACGCTTAATGGCTGATTATCAATATCTTACGTCACAGGGTGTAATTGTGCCGGATACCAGCACATTACGTGATGATGTCGAAAGCGAATATAGAAGTGTGTTTGGTCAGGATTTAGATGTTAACCCCGAAACCCCACAAGGCGCATTGATCACCATGGAGGTCGAAAATCGGGACGCCGTTGTGCGCAATAATGCAGAGTTGGCCAATCAAATTAACCCCGATTTAGCTGGTGGCATTTTCCTTGATGCAATATGGGCCTTAATGGGCGGGCAGCGTTTTGATGCCACACACTCCTTTTTATCACAGGTGAAATTCACGGGTATTGCCGAGACTATCATCCCTAAGGGGTCACAAGCTGCCACGCTGAATGGCGACTTATTCGAAACCACCAAAACCTTAATTATCGGTAAAGATGGCTCAGTAACTGGGGATATGCGCGCCATTGAAACAGGGGCGGTTGAGTGTGGCGTGGGTCAACTTAATAAAGTGGCCAGTTCGGTATTAGGCTGGGAAACCGTACATAACCCCAGCAATGCGGTGTTGGGTCGAGATGCTGAATCAGACTTACAATCAAGGCGACGACGCAAACAGACGTTAGCCAAAAACACGGTGAGTGTGGGGGAGGCGATTACCTCTGCATTGTATGAATTGGAAGGGGTACGTTCGTTGTCGTATCGAGAAAACTACACGGACCAACCGATGATTTTTGATGGGATCACGTTAGTTCCCCATAGCATTTATGTGTGTGTTGAAGGGGGTGATAAAGAGGCTATAGCACGTTCGTTACTACGTACTAAAACCCTTGGCGCCGCCTTTAACGGTCGTGAAGAGGTTGAGGTATTGGAAACTATCAGCGGTCAAATTTATCCCGTTAAATTCGATAGGGCGAAAGAAATTGTGTTGTTCTGCCGAGTAACGGTGAAAAAAGCCACCGTCGATGCACAAACTATTATTCCTGCAGCGGTTGAGTCATGGGCGAATGGGGATATCGATGGTGAGGGCGGTTTAGTGGTGGGGCGCGATGTATCACCTTTTGAAATATCAGCCGGTATCAATGCCGTCGAGCCTCGGTTGTTTATTACACGAGTTGAACTTTCAACGGATGGCAAAGCCTGGTCTTCAAATAATTATGAAATCAAAATGAATGAGGTGGCAAGGCTCAAACGCAGTGCGGTACAGGTGGTGTTGGTATGAGTAAAATCCAATCGTTTGATTTTCATTCTGATTTATTAAAGGCGATCCTTTGGCAATATGAAGATGCGGCAAACCTCAAGGCGTTAGCTAAATACAAAGCAGACTATTTTGAACAATCCACTATCCAGTTTTGGCGTGATTGGTACCGTGATGTATTTAATATCGATACTGCGAACGAGTTTGGGCTAAATATTTGGGCGCGCATACTCGATGTGCCGTTGGGGATTGATGTCCCGCCTAGCGATAAAACAAAAATCGGCTTTGGTTTTGGTAAAAAGAATACCAATTTCAAAGGCAACTTTCGGCGTAATGCCGATTACACCCTATCGCTGACGGTCGACCAAAAACGTCTCATCGTGCGTATGCGCTATTTCAACCTTACGCAAAGCCCAACGGTCACCAATATTAACGAATTTCTTAAACGCTTCTTTTGGCAAGCAGACAGTAAAGTGTTTGTACTTGACCCGCTTGATATGACCTATCTGTATTACGTGTTTAATTTCAACCCGGACGAACGATTACGGGTACTTCTTGAAAACTTCGACCTTATGCCTCGCCCATCAGGGGTAGGGGTTAAATATCGTATCGTGACAAAGAAAGCCTTTGGTCACGGCCAACATCGCAAAAACTTCCTTAGCAGTAATTTCGGAGCCTAAAACTCATGACAAAAATCTTTAAAATCCCCTTTGCAACACAAGGGGATAGAACCCCTATTCCCGATGATGTGCAAGCTGATGGCGCGGTTTCTTACACGCAAGGCTATAGCTACGATTATGAGCGTGACCAACAAATTGATCCTGCGGCCAAAGATATCGAACGTGAAAAGATGAACGGCATGTTTCACGATATCACAGAAGCGATAGGCGAGTTGCAAAGCTTTGGTTTTCCTAAATGGGCGACAGAAGGTAAACCATACCCGATCCGCGCAATTGTTTATCATAAAAACAAAACGTGGCAGTCGAAGATTGAAAATAACAATGTTGAGCCAGTAGCTGGCACAGCATGGCAAGAACTTAAAGCGGATTTAAGTGCGGGTGATATCAATGTTTATACCAAAACAGAATCTGACAAGCGCTTCCAGCCGTTAGGCAATTACCAAGCGGCAGGTTATAGCTATTCTAAAGCCGAATCTGACACCAAGTATCAACCCAAAGGCAACTATGCCCCCGCAGGCAATTACGCACTTAAAGGTGAAAGCTACACTAAAGTAGAGGGCGATGGGCGATATCAGCCGAAAGGCAGTTATCAGCCCTCAGGGGACTATGCCTTAAAAGGAGATAGTTATACCAAGGCTGAAACCGATGGTAAGTATCAACCTAAAGGCAGCTATCAAGCTGCAGGTTATAGTTATTCAAAAGCGGAGTCTGATACCAACTATCAACCTAAGGGCAATTATGCCCCAGCAGGGAATTACGCACTCAAAGGCGAGAGCTACACCAAAGTGGAAGGGGATACACGGTACCAAGCTAAGGGGAGTTATCAACCGTCGGGGGATTATGCAACAAACACAGCACTTAATAACGGGTTGAATGCAAAGCTCAATACGAGCAGTGTTGCCCAATCAACGGGTGGATCAACAACGAACGTGATGAGCCAGAAGGCTGTCACCGATGCATTACAAAATGCGGTCAATCTTAATACCATTTACCCTATTGGTATTGTTGTGTGGTTTGCACAAAATAAGAACCCCAATACCTTATTCCCTGGTACGAAATGGCAGTACATCGGTGAAAATAAAACCATTCGTTTAGCTGCTGCAAGTGGTGCGAATGTGTTAACAACCGGTGGTTCGGATTCAGTGACCATTGGTAAAGGTCACCTCCCAGCAGTGTCATTAAAATACTCTGGTACGACAAGTTCAAATGGCGGTCACACCCACAACCGTGGAACAATGAATATAACAGGCGCACTCAATAGTATTCATGATAGTCGAACAAAAGGTGCATCTGGTGCATTTTCGTGGGGAGGGGCAGGTGGTAGCTGGAGTTATAGTAATGCATATAACCAAGATGCTAACTCTGGATGGAAATTTGATGCATCTAAATCTTGGGTAGGCGAAACATCGAATAATGGAGTGCACACGCATACTTTCTCGGGAGAAACTGAGAATTTAGGCTCTGGCACGGCTCTAACAGTGACGAATGCGTATATTATGCTTATGGGTTGGTATCGTTTGAGTTAAAAATAAGATTGGATAGGTTTATATTATCAGACCTATCCAATTAGAAAAATGCTATATGGCTCTGAATTAGGTGATGAGCTGACATCTGAAAATCTACCATATACTTATGATGGTGGACATTTGAGCGAGTACGGAACTAAAGCTACGGCTAAGAATTTTAAAGACCCATCACTGTATTACCAAGTGATAAAACAGTTGTCTGAGTAGTCGATAAAGCCGCTATAAAAACACGTTTTTACTGTTAAACGGCTAATGTTTTATTGTAAAAGTAAGAAAGCTCCAATTAATTCTACCATTTCTAAATTTGAGCTACAAAGAAATAACCTTAATAGGTTGTTTTTCTATGAACAATAAAAAAGCCCACCGAAGTGAGCTTTTAGTAACTTTCAAATGCGCGTGCATTTCACGTGCACTTTCTAGTCTTAATGTTGCCAGTACCTAGTCCAACTAATTTTGCTAACTTCCTGTTTTTAAACCTGTTGTCCTATCACTGACCCACCAAATTTGGTGGGCTGGCGGAGTCTGAATTCGTCGCTTAACTAAATGATTTTATAGTGCTAATGTTCAATTCAACTTTTCAAAAGTGCCTAATAAGGTGCCTAAAAATGAATTAGTTTATTTCTTGAGTCTATGATTACTTAAATTCACGTAAAAAACTATATTTTTTTCGGTTAGCTTTAAATAAGGTATAATTTTTCATATTGGAAATATTCATAGTGGCTGTAATACTATTAATTTTCTAATAACCTTTAAGGTTTATTCATTATTGGCTCTTGTATAAAACATAATGGATGTTGTTCAGGATATGAATAATGTTGTTTAAAACCTAGAATAACATCCTTAGTTCTTACGGTATTGAATATTATTGGCCATAATTTAAATTAACCAGAAACTTTAACTTATTGATAATTATTGTGAAATGTGGGTTTTACTGAAGGTAAATTATAATTAGTCAATTAGAAATTAAACTAAAAAAGGCCCACATGCCTAATGCGGGCCATAATATTTTTCGGTTAACATAAGTTTTAATATCTATCTTCATTAATTGAGACGTATTCATATAGATATTAATAGTACCTTCGATAGATTCATTGGTGTAATTTTAACTAATCTGTTGTTTTTTTTAAAAAAAATCAGAAAGTTCTGGTGATAAATTTTGGCTGCCCATTTTAGGTGATGGCGTTTGCTGGTTACGATTTGGCTGGGGAACGTACTTTGCTAGAGTGAGTGCCGTTGAAATGGTTACTGCGAGATTATCAATCAGTGGAACACTTACTCGCTCATGAAGGATTGCGGGGAAACCTGCGAGTGCAGCTCCCCCCAAAATGACACAGGATGCCCCATCTTTTTGTGCACAGGTATCGCTGAGTTTCACTATCATTTCATAAGCTTTATCTGGATTGTTAACGATTTCTGCGCCTGTCATTGAAACAGTTCTCACGGAAGCTAACCGGTTTGCTAGGCCAAAATTTTCAACTTGTTTTTCCAAACTGCTTACGTTGAGCATTTGACTGTAGTTGTGCTAAATCTTTACAACTATAAATGCCAAGATCGAAATCAACGCCTTCATACTTTAAGTTTCACTGTGATGGAAAGGTAATGTCGTAGTTCTTTGAATTAGAATATTGATTTGAAGTGATGGCACTTTGACAATTGATACTAACTGTTACAAACGATACCGTGGTTTATGCTATGCTTTTAAAGTTCATAAATAATCCCAATAGTGATTTTTTCTTTATGTAGCCATAAGTAAGTCTTAAGGTTACATTTATTTGTTTTCGAGTATTATCTTTCGGTTTTATAAACCCTTGGCCCGCAAGATTATTAATTTGTTTACCGAATACTTTACCTGTGGTACCTCCAATTCCACCACCGATAATTATGCCAACACTAGGGAGGATGAATGAACCGATGATTGCACCTGCTTTGGCTCCTACAACAAATCCACCTACGTTTGAAAAGAAGAAGAATTAGGCTTGATAGTGTTGCATTACCTTTACGGAGTATCTAAATGTAGTATTGCAAAAAATAGAAACTGAGTGAAGGACGAATTCGTCAAATGATCAAAGTCGCTGAGGGATTTGTTGATGGTTGTTTAGCTATGCTGGATGTGACTCTAGAAATGGATAACGAGGTAGTTAATAAAGTAAAAGTGATAGATAGTAAAAAGGTATTAGTGAACTACGCAAATTTGATGCTATTGTGATAAGAGTGAATGCGTTGCAACCAAAATCATAGAATGAAATATCGGAATGCGGGGTTCTTTATTGCCTCATCATTTCATCTTTAATAATATTATCGACCTAAATTAAATAGATATCGGATGTTCATATTTAATGAGGGATAATTAAATGAGTAGATTATTCTCAGTAGTACTAACCATCTCAATTATGGCTGTATCAAGCAGCACTTTAGCAGCGGAGAGAGATCTGAATAAGGAGGAAGAAGCAAAGGTAGTTAGCCTAATAAAAAACCACCTTAAATTACCAGCATCTGCAAAGTTTAAACTCGGCAAAATGATTGCTAATCCATATGATGCATACTGCGGGTCATTCGCTGAATCAAATAAAGAGACAATCCCTTTTATTCTTTCAATGCCTGCGCCTATAGGTCAGATTGACTTACGTCGAGTTGTCCTCGTTGGTGATAATGAATACAAGTACAACAGTATTATTGAGCAATGTGCAGGGTATGGATATAAATTAAATTAATGCTGTACGGCGGCCTTGAAAAAAATAAATACCACTCCGATTTACTTAATCATGGCGTCCCATACTAGGTAAATCTGGATTGCGGTATAGAGCCGTCAGCAATGGCGGTTTTTTTGCTTTCTGATTATTAATCGCGCTAATTTATAGTTGATGTGTTATAGTGTCTAAGTTATCATACCTCATTGCAATAAAAAGCAAATCTTGCACTTGCGAGTTTTTATCTAAACAAGAAATGTGGTATCCAAGGGAGTAACTCCCAAGGAGCTCCTCATGAAATGGTCAACCTTCTATAGGCGCGTTGTGATATTCTCACAGAATATGATTATTGCTGTTGTAATGGTTGTGCTATTCATTCTTTTTGTTTCCTATCTGACCAATCTAGCTAAATAACTTTATACCGCCATTAGCTCAACAGGAAGACCAATTAGTCTTAGCAAAACTAAGAGTCGGGGTTAGATGCCTCGATGGCGGTTCATATTAGCTGTACCCCTTTGTATATAAATGGGAAGGCATATTAACTATTACATTCATGCGACAGCGAAATTACACAAGAGTTATCAAATTCATAAAGTTGAATGCTTCCTTTTCATTGTGGAAAATACTAAAGCCACTTTATACCAGTAATAGCCTGATGTAATGAACGAAAGGGGCGCAAGATTTGTGAATATCCGGCAAAAGGATAGATATAAAGTTTATAGATTAATTGTAAGTCAAAAGCATATCTAAATAAGATATGCTTACATTTATGTAGAAGTCATTAATAGATTGGAGGATTAAATTACGGCATCAAGAATTTTACTAAGAGTCTCATGGCGTATAGCAGAGCCCTTTTCCGCTTCTGAATCTCCATTTTTAGCGATGAGGTTATTGTACTCATAAGCTCTTAACTTAACTCGCGACTTTTGCTCATTGCTTAGCTGGTGAATAACCATAGTTAACAGTATTTCTATGGCACTATTTTCAGCCTTAATCTCATCAATCTGAGAAACCAACTCATTTAAAGATAATTCATTGATTGTGCTAGACATACAATTCATTCCTTGTTTACGTTGGTGATTAAATTATACACAAGTTAGTGGCATTAGGGAATGAAATAACCACTCAGTCTGAAGTGGTTACATGCAATGGGAACCTAAATAAATACACTCTCAGTATGTGCCTCTACAACACCATTTCTAACAACAAAATATTCCATAAATTATTACAAGAACTGCGCTTCACGTTCGCTTTAGACTGTTGTGATCGAGAAGCCCTTCATTGGGCAGCTAGCACGGGAGGCTTTGACAGTGAAACCGTGCAAGATGTCATGATGGGTGCAGTGGAGTATCGCTTCGGTAATGGGTTACCGACAAAATCAGTAGAGTGGTTGACCGATAATGGTTCAGCATATCGAGCCCATGAAACGCGCTGGTTCGCTAAACAAGTTGGTTTATCCCCTAGACATACGACGGTACGTAGTCCACAAAGTAACGGTATTGCTGAAAGCTTTGTAAAAATCATGAAGCGAGACTACATAAGTTTAATGCCAAAACCTAATGGATTAACGGCAGTAAAGAATCTTGCGGCAGCCTTCGAGCATTACAATGAATGGCATCCTCACCGTGAACTGGGTTATCGTTTTCCGCGAGAGTACCTGCGGCGTCGAACTCATAATGAAATAAGTGATAAAAAGTGTCTGGAAATATAGGGGCAATTACAGTGGATTTCTGTTAACTAAGCATCTGAACACTCTGTAGGGAAAATATTTATTCTTGGTTTGTTGATTTTTGCTGCTGATGTTTATGATATTAATGATTTAATAGGGAGAAAGAGACTAATATCATAAAAATATTGCTGGAGAATAAATGATGTTTAGCCTAACAAAAATAACGAAAGCAGATTGGGATTTTTTTAGGAAGTTATATAGCGACGCTGGAATAATGAGGTTTATTTCTGACCCACTAAGTGATGAGCAAATTAAAGATGCCTTTGAAGGCCGTCTACCAGAGTGGGACTTGGAGTCTTCTCATTGGTTATGTTTAGTGATCAGAAGAGAAGTTGACGGGATTCCAATGGGGCTAATTGGCTTAAAGATGGTTCGAGAAAGTGGCAAGCCAGTGGCTGAGGTTGGTTATATGATAGCGAGTGAGTTTTCAGGTATGTCTTTAGCAACGGACTCATTAGCAGCCTTATTGGCATTACCTGAATTATCCGCCATTTCACGGTATCAAGCTGTGGTTACTGGCGGAAACAATGCATCAGCTCGAGTTCTGGGAAAAAATGGATTTACCCTTACAGAAATCATTAAAGATAATTACGCTATTGGCGGAGTTTTGTTCGATGACTGTATTTATATATTGGAACAATAAATAACAATATAAAATCATCTATCAGATAGCTCTGAGTGGCAAGTTAGTTTAATTAGCAATCAATTACAAAGGTTACCTAGTGTGGCCTTTCTTTGTAAATAGTCACAGTAAATCATCCACATATAGTTTAATTACTGCAATGATCTTGCGGATGGCTACTTATTAATTCAATAAACCGGAACACTCCGCAGGGTGGGGATATGCGTATGCATGAAAAAAACTCAAGCCCTTTTTCCTATGCTCTCGGAGTAATTACTACAGCGGCAGGAGCATTATTCCTAGGTCAATGTGCGCCGATCTCCAAAACACTAACCGAACCAGTACCACTACTGCCAGCACATTAACTTATTGCCAAGCGGTACTATGGATAACTCTTTGTTATCAGCTTTAGATAAAGCTAATGAGCAATTAAAAGGTATTCGAGAGATTGAAGCGACTAGAAGCAATAACTAAAAGAAGGAAAGCATCATGTTTAATGATTCATATGTGTCAGCTTTCCTTATCCTCGGTATTGTATGTGCGGTGCGCGGATGGGGAGTCATTGAAGGTCTGATTTATCTCTGCTGCAAGTGGATGTTTTAGACAAGAAAGCAATATGGGAAATAGAACAACAACGAGCCTCCAATTAGGGTGCTTTTTAATATCAATAGGAGTACTAAATGTCTAACCCAATTATGAAATATTTTGAATACCAACATTTACTCGCTCACTTACAAGAAGTTAGTAAGCCGATTGGCGATCTATCTAAGCAGATGGGTGCACAGTTACCTGATGATACTGAAAAGTCAGTAGGGCTTCGCAAGTTACTTGAAGCTAAAGACTGTCTTTTTCATACAAAATTAGGTTAAATTTCCATTTAACTACTTCTTAATACGAATAAATAGCGTATAGCGGCTCATTGGATTTCGACTGTCCTCCTCAAATGTTTCATGCAGTATTACGATGTCGCCTCGTTTAAGGCTTAGCTTTGGATCTCCCACTGATAAAGATTGTCGATATTTTTTGTCTATATATTGATGACATCCCTTATCCGCGCGGCCAGAGGGCCTTGTATTAATTATTTTCCCACTAACTAGAATAGATATTTCCTTGTGGCTACAAATATTTTCATCCATATCAAGACAAGACGTTTGTGCGGAAGTATTTTCTAGAATATTAATATCCAGATTGCATGAGTTGACATATGAAGCCCATGATAATTGGGGTATTGATATTAAAAACAATAGTAGAATTCGTTGCATCATAGATCTCTATGGTTAGCATGTGTTTATAATTATTTATAATTACAAGTTAGTTTTGTCCTCTGTTGTTATAATTAGAGGCGATTTAAGATGTTGGAGTGGAGAGAAAAAATAGACCCACGTGTCTAATGAGGGTCTGAATTATGGGCTACAGTATGTCTTATTATTATGCCTAATGAGTAGGTGTACTACATGAGTTAGTCAACAGTACATTACTGATCAAATAATAGCCAGCTTATATTTGTAAAGGTTTATAGTTATCAGCTGATCACTGGTGGTTTTTTCATTTAAGGTAATTGATAAAAAGTGTCTGGAAATATAGGATCAAATACAGAATTGTATTAACACTAGAATAAATTAACTCTTTTCATGGGTTTGAACAAGAAGGAGGGTAATCATCTTATAGTATTGGAGTGGCGATCATTTTTGCTGGTACTGAAATCTATTATGAAGGTTTGATTGCTTATTTAGGCTCGGAAGAACATGGCGCTCTGCAACTGGAGGACTAAAGATAAAAAAATAGCCCATCATGGATGAGCAAATAATGCAGTAATTTCACTATATCCTTGTCACGGGATAGTAAACAATGAGTTAGCATAAATCTTATTGTTATTCCCAATGACACTGGGTGTACTGCATGAGGCCAATGACAATACGTGTTTATTCAAACAATAGCTATCTTATATTTGTAAATATTCATAGCCATAAGCTAATCGTTGGTAGCTTTTATTTATGAATAAAGTCATGTGAAACAAAGAAAAAACAAGAGGAATTGACTCGATAAAGATTAAAAAAAAGCCTACTTTGTGAGTAGGCTAAAGGATAAATAATTCTTAATAACATACTTAAGTTAACAATGACGAATGATACATATGAAAATGATGAGATATTGTAATAAAGAGTAATAAAGAACGAGTACTCTTGCATTTACTGGGTCATTTTTAATGAAAAAAAGCTTACACAGGAGTAGGCTAAGAGATGTTACTTCATACAATTGAATATCATTTTAAACATAATAGGTGTTTTAAAGTATGCAAATTATTTCTAAGTATTTTAAATTGATAGTCGATTAAGTGTACAATGAGCCTCCATTTGGTGGCTTTTTAGTAGCCAGATATTGAATAGCCCTCTCAGCAGCCTTTAAGTTGATATGACCAATCATTAATAATTTGAAATATCTAGGTTTACATCTACCCTTTAATTACTCATAATTAGTGTAACTAACATTGGTTTTTTTAGCTATATTATAGATTAGTTACGGTGAATAAAAAATTAGTAAGAGTAAAGCAGTTAACTTACGAAATTTAATCTATTGATTAAAGTTATATAATTAGCTAAATCAATTAGATAGTTATTTCAATTAAATTACTCTGCGATGGATAATGACATTCAGAGGTTATTAACCAAGTAAAAGTATGGCTAATGTGTTATAGTGATTTAAATAATTATACCCCATTGCTATAAAAAGCAAACCTTGCATTCGTAAGCTTTTATCTAAAAAATAGATGTGGTATCTAAAGGAATCGTTTCCTAAGGAATTACCTATGAATTTATCTGCATTATATCATCGTTTTTTATCATTTACAGAAAATGTGTTAATTATAACGGTATTACTTCTGGCTACTTTTGCACTTGTATACTGGATGTAAAATTATTTGACAGTTAGCTAAAACTAAATGAGTAATGAGTTTTAACAACGCTGATATTCGAGGACTAATTTATGGTGGAAAAATATTGGTATAGCACCTTTGAAAAATAAAGGAGAGATAAATGAATTATTATATTCAGACTATAGTTGAACCACTGGGTGGTTATAAAATACATAAGGTTGGATGCAAGAATATGCCTATGGCTGCAAATAGATTTTACCTTGGTAACTTTTTTAATGCTATGCAAGCGATTGAAGCTGCTAAAAAATCACGCTATAAGATTGTTAAGATATGCTCTGATTGTATAAAAAATAGAATGAAACACTAAATTATAAGCAATAAAATTAAAAAAACTGTAGATTTTTTACATTTATTCCAGTAAGACAGGTGCTAACTCAGAGAAAAAGTCGTCATTTTCAAAGTAATTTCTTTTTTAAGATTTGTATTGAAAAGGAATTCGTTAAATAATAATTTATCTTATAAGTGGAGTGAAAAATAAAACTTGCTATAATCGGGGGGGTGTGGCTTAATGCCCTTACTGTTTTGGACGTACAAACCTATTTATGTTAGTCAGTTTCAAGTTGTTCACCATTTAGCGTTATCCCTGATATCACTTCATCGCGAATTCCTTCTAATTAATTCCCATAAGTAAAAATTGAAAACAAACGCTATTATGCTTTATGGCAAATATTAAATAATTAAAGGAATTTCTATGTCTAATATATTAACTGGTTCAGTAAAATGGTTTAACGATGATAAAGGCTTCGGTTTTATTACTCCAGCAGATGGTAGTAAAGATGTATTTGTCCATTTTTCTGCTATTCAGAGCGATGACTTTAAATCGTTAATTGAAGGCCAACAAGTCTCATTCACCATCGAGAATGGAATGAAAGGCCCTGCAGCTGGAAACGTGGTGGCACTATAAAAATCTATTTGTATTTTAAATGTCCTTGCTGTAGTGGATCCCAGTATAGAACTTCACAGTTTGATGTTTCGATCAATAATCCACATGGTGCAAAATGTATCTTTTGTAAAAGTGTCATGAAAGCTCAAGTTAGCTGATAAATAATTTGATTCATATTTAAATCTCTTTTTAATGAGGTTTTATCGCATTAATCGTATTTATTTAAGCTGACGTGGTATGCTTGTTTGATAATTATACCCCATTGCTATGAACAGCAAATCTTGCCTCTGCAAGCTTTTATCTAAAAAATAGATGTGGTATCCAAGGGAATCACTTTCCTAAGGAAACACGAATGAATAAGCAAACATTTTATAGTCGAGTTCTAAGTATCTATAAAAAAATTCTCATTGTGGCTGTACTAATTATCGTCGTTCTTGGTGTAATTTATTTGTTCGATAGTTCATCATGGAGCCAGCTCGGTGGTGGATACATTTTCCCTAAAAACTAACACTAATCAAATGTAATAGCTTTTCTAAAGTATTATGTTGTTGTGAATAAAGATCCTATTAACCAGTGTATGCTCTATGTCATGTTTTAAAGCGAGTAGTATTCTTAATTCAGTTCTTATAGTAATTAATTGAAAAATTACAATTCTCTGAGTGTTAGCAATTTAAAGTATCTCATTACCATAACTCTTGCATTTACAAAATATTATCTGAAAGGTAAGTGAGATTTCTAAGGTATTATTTATGAAATGGTCAAATCTTTATCAACGTATTTTGAATTTTTCACAAAACATGCTTGTTGTTCTTGTACTGATTATCATATTCATTCTAATTATTGCATATATTATAAATTTAGCTAAATAAATTTATTCCACCATTAACTCAATTGGAAGAGTATTTAGTCCTGACAAAACTAAACGTCGAGGTTCGAGGCCTCGATGGTGGTCCATTTAAATATTTAATGATGCTATATTCTTAATGAGAAAGGTTAAACTCCTGAGGAGTTACCATGTCAGGACTAAGTCAATCAAAATTAATATGTAGAGTGTTGCAGTGGATTAGCAGTGCTGCGCTGATTTTACTTGCTATTATATTAATTTCTTTTTTAATAAAAGAAACTATTATTTTATCGAAGCTACTATTTTCCGCTAGTGATTCCATTTCGATTTATTTGCTGGTCGATGAGCTTATTATATATTTTCTATATTTTGAATTTGTTGCTTTGATTATCAAGTACTTTCAGTCAAATTACCATTTTCCATTACAATATTTTATTTATATTGCAATTACAGCAGTAATTCGGCTTATTATAGTTGAACATAATGAACCTCAGATTTTTATTATTTACTCTGTTTCAATACTAATACTTATTATTGCCCTGTACATTGCTAATGCTGATAGACTTAAACCCAAAGAATAAAAATTGTCATAAGGTGGCTACTTTTATCTTGAAAAATATTTAACTGGTTATATTTTATTTAGCACTATTTTAGTTAACAGCGTAAAAATTAAATTTCTTTTATAAATATAATGCTGTAGCAAGAATAATTTTTTCGGTGTGGAAATATATAATTTTTTATAAATTATGTTCTATAAGGAATTTTTATTATTCTTTAGGTGGTATTTGTTATCAAAGGCTAACTTCATAGTGATAATGCATTTAAAACAAACGAAATTAAATAATAATTGTCTAAGCTTCATACAATAAAGAGGGGTGAGTTATGGCTGATAGCAGAACAAGTGAAATAATGATTGAAATCGGATATGCAACCGTCAAGTTGTTGTTTGGAAATATGATGGTATTTAAGTCGACACTAGTGAACGAGTTAACCGAAAGGATGGTAGCATCAGGAGATGATGAATATAAAAAATTATTGAATGAGTCCATTGAGTTTTTGCATAGAAATGTTGGTTAGATTGAAAACTATACAAATCTTATCTGGGCATTATATCAATAAAGTGCTACTGTCGAGTGAATAGGCAGAGGTGATTATGGATACAGACAAAGATGTAATTTATATGCGGATATGCCAAGTAGTTGGTAGGGCTGTTATGTTGCTAAATGAATCAAAACATAACATCACAGGAGAGCGTATATCTGCAATTTTAAAAGAGCAGAGAGAAAGTGAGCAAGAAAAATACATGATTGTCATATATGGTATAGCAATTGATTTAATGGAGTCTAGGCGTTGGAGTTAGGTTTTAATCATTAAATAGTATATAATAATGTTTTATATTTGAATAAATAGTGGTTATCAAAATTAATTTTTTATGTTATCAATGGATTAGAAAATATGTTTTTAGCATACTAAAAACAATAAATTATTAATAATAACAATAAATATCAGTTGATTATGAACTATTAGGCTATGTACTGCTACGTCAAATGGGGTGGATTTAAATTATAAATGACTGTAATATTCGATAGGCAATAAAAAAACCCACCGAAGTGGGCTTTTAGTAACTCTCAAATGCGCGTGCATTCCACGAGTACTTTCTAGTCCAACTGATTTTGCTAACTTCCTATTTTTAAATCTGTTGTCTTATTACTGAGCCATAATTTGGCGGAATCTGGATTAGCCGATTAAATAATTGATTTTATATTGATGATGTTCAATTCAACTTTTTATTTGAGCCTAAAGTTTGTTTTGCTAGTTGTTACATTCTACAAAGCTATTTAATTATATTAGAGAGCTGATTAATCGTTATCATTAGGAATGTTGGATATGGTTATAAAAGCAGACAAATCCAAACTTTGTTAATTATTTTTATTATAATATCAATGGATTATATTATAACTTTTTGATTGGTTTTTTTAGGATTAATTTTATTTTAGATGAATCTTTCACTTTTCTCTTAACTTAAAGAATTTTGTTTAGTTAACTTGTTTTTAACACTAGAGCTTAATGAAGTCTAATTATAAAGATAATGGTTTTATATCCCAGATATTTTCTGCATAATCACTTATTGTGCGATCAGAAGAAAAATAGCCCATACCACCAATGGTCAACAAGGTTTTTTGGGTCCACTTATCAGGTAATTGATAGAGTTTATCAACCTGCTCTTGTGCCTCAATATAACTACGATAGTCGGCAAGTAATTGGTAACTATCTCCAAAATTAATCAAGGTATCAAATAAGTTATCGTAACGTGTTGGTTCTTCATTATTAAATACTCCCATCTTAATTTGGAGGAGAGTTCTTTTTAGCTCTTCATCCTGCTCATAAATATCCCGGGGTTTATATTTATTTTGGTGTAATTGTTTAACCTCTTCGGCAGTATGTCCAAAAATAAACATATTTTCTTCACCAATATGCTCGCAGATTTCAACGGTGGCACCATCCATGGTGCCGATAGTGAGGGCTCCATTCAAGGCTAATTTCATATTACTTGTGCCTGAAGCTTCTGTTCCTGCAAGAGAAATTTGCTGAGATAAATCTGCTGCTGGTATAATTTTTTGAGCTAAACTCACACCGTAGTTTGGAATAAAAATGACTTTTAATGCATCATTTATCCGCTCATCATGATTAATTGTCTTTGCAATGTCATTTATCAGGTGAATGATTTGCTTAGCAACGGCATAAGACGAGGCTGCCTTGCCTGCAAAAATGACAACTCGAGGAACCCAATTCATATTTGGGTTTTCCAAAATACGGTTGTAACGAGTGATAACATGTAATACATTGAGTAATTGACGTTTATATTCATGAATTCGTTTAACTTGTACATCAAATAAAGCATGAGGATTAACATCGATATTTAATGTTTGTTTTATATGATGCGCTAACCGTTGTTTATTGATAAATTTCGCATTCTGTAGTTTATGGATCAATATTGAATCATTAAGATACGGTTTGATCTTAGAAATTAAATTGAGATCGATACGCCAATGAGGGCCAATATAAGAGTCCAATATTTGAGATAACGGTTTATTTGCCAAGCTTAACCAGCGTCGTGGTGTAATACCGTTAGTTTTATTACAAAATTTATGAGGAAAGATTTTCGAGAAATTAGAAAATAGAGATTTAACCATTAAGTCACTGTGTAGTATGGAGACCCCATTCACTTTACGACATGCGATAACAGCCAACCAAGCCATTCTTACTAAACGTTCATTTGTTTCATCTATAATGGAAACTTGGCGAAGAAATTCAGTATCAGCAGAAAATTGCTCTTTTACTTGCCTCAAAAACTGATCATTTATTTGAAAAATAAGTTGTAAATGACGAGGTAAAATTTTTCCTATCATATCTACAGGCCATGTTTCTAGCGCTTCTCTCATCAACGTATGATTTGTATAAGAAAAAATTAATGTGGTTTGTTCCCATGCAGTTTCCCAATCGAAATGATGTTCATCAATTAATAATCGGAGTAATTCGGGGATGGCTAAAACGGGGTGAGTATCGTTCAGATGAATGGCAACTTTATCGGATAAATTGTTATAAGTGTTATGTATAACCCAGTGATTATTAAGAATATTTTGTAAGGATGCGGAAACTAAAAAGTATTCCTGCCGTAGACGTAATTCGCGACCTGAATACGAGGAGTCATCAGGGTATAATACTCGTGAGACGTTTTCTGAAATGTTTTTATCTTCTACAGCTGCAAAATAATCACCTTGATTGAATTTATCTAAATTAATTTGATTACTGGCTTGGGCACTCCATAATCGAATTGTACTTGTTGTATCTGTTTTAAAGCCAGGCACAATTTGATCATATGCACAGGCTAAGATTTCTTCAGTACCGACCCAATGAGGCATATTACCTTCTTGCTGAATTCTCCCTCCGAATCGGATAGGGTAACGAATATGATACCGAGAAAACTCCCATGGATAGCCGAATTCTAACCAATTATCAGGGGATTCTGCTTGTTTTCCATCAATCAAACTTTGTTTAAACATGCCATAGTCATAGCGAATACCATACCCACACCCTGGCAAGTGTAAGGTTGCTATCGAGTCAAAAAAACAAGCGGCGAGTCGACCTAAGCCACCATTGCCTAGTCCAGGATCCATCTCTTGTTCGATTAAAGTTTCGAGGTCCAATCCTATTTCATCTAATGCTTGTTTGACTTCATCGTATATATCTAGTGACATCATTGCATTTGAGAGTGTTTGTCCAAGAAGAAACTCCATAGATAAATAATAAACTTGACGAACATCTTGTGAATATTGTGCGCGATTTGAACGTAGCCACCGTTCAACCATTCTATCTCGAATTACAAATAGAGTAGCATTTAACCAATCGTGGTCGTTAGCGATCAGTGGGTCTTTCCCTATTGAAAAAACAAGTTTATAAGTGATTGCTTTTTTTAGTTCATCAACGGAAACCATTGGGGATATGTAATTGGACTGAGAAAATAATGTCATAACACAAAAATCCTTAATCTGATGAAAGTAATTGTTGATAAATCGATAAATAAGCGTTAGCAGAGATATGCCAGCCAAAATCCTGTGTCATCGCATTATGCTGAACCTGCTCCCAAATATTTGCTTTTTCCCAAAGTGTAAATGCTCGCTGAACCGTACTATATAAAGCATCTGAAGTTGCCATATCAAATGTAAAGCCTGTTGCGATACGTTTGGTTAAGTTTTTTGATGTACAATCTATTACCGTATCTGCTAAACCACCTGTATGACGAACAAGTGGTAAGGTTCCATAAGCCAGTCCATATAATTGAGTTAATCCACAGGGCTCAAAACGGCTAGGTACCATTATGATGTCTGCGCCTGCAATAATTTGATGAGATAAGGATTCGTTATAGCAAATATTAACACTGATGCTATGAGGATAAAGTTTAGATATTTCTTTAAAGCAATTTTCGAGCTGTGGATCGCCATTTCCCAACAGAACAAACTGCCCGCCACGATGAATAAGTGCAGGTAAAATAGCTAATACTAAGTCCAAACCTTTTTGCTCGGTTAAACGGCTGATAATGCCGAATATGAGTTTCTTGTTATCGACAGTTAATGATAGATTAGCCTGAAGTTTGGCTTTATTGCGTAATTTGGTTTGAATATTTTTGGTATCATATGGATATGATAGTATTTTATCATTTTTGGGGTTCCATACAGTGGTATCAATACCATTTAAAATCCCATGCAAACACCCTTGCTCATAGCGAGTTTTTAATAGCCCTTCAAGGCCATACCCGTATTCTGAATAGGTAATTTCTTTTGCGTAAGTAGGGCTTACAGTTGTTACTTGATCTGCGTAATAAACTCCTGCTTTTAAATAAGACATTTCACCGTAAAACTCTAATCCATTAATACTAAAAAATGAATTTGCTAATCCGATTTTATGGAAGAGAGCACTCGGAAACGACCCTCTGTATGCTAAATTATGGATTGTGAAGACTGAGGGAATCGGTCGACCACGAGCGATCAAGTATGCACATGCTAATCCAGCATGCCAATCATGAGCATGTAAAATATCGGGTTGCCAATTATCATCAATACCACATGAAATCTCACTTGCTATCCATCCTAATATAGCAAAACGGAGATAATTATCTTCATGGTCTTGTTTATGAGCATCTTGATAAGGACCTCCAGTTCGTTGGTACAAATGAGGTGCATCAATCAAATAAATGCCTACATTGTTATAAGTACCGTAACGCAAAGTTACAAAACCTGCAAAAGTATTTAGGTTTACGACATGTGTAGTATAAGAAAACTCTTCTTGTAAAGCTGGATAAGCAGGGATCAATAAACGGACATCTGCTCCCGCTTTTATTTGAGCTGCAGGTAAAGCTCCCATAACATCTGCAAGTCCTCCAGTTTTTAATAAAGGGAAAAACTCTGCACAAATATGTAAAATTTTCATATTTATTCCCTTTAATTTGTTAAGCGGGCTAGCATTTCTCGTGTTACTAAGACCGTACCCTCTTCAGAACGATAAAAACGTTCACTATCATCTTTGGCATTTTCACCAATAATTGTGCCTTCTGGCAGGATACAAGCACGATCAATAATGCAGCGCCGTAAACGGCAAGATCGTCCCAGAGTGACATCGGGCAGTAATATGACAGAATCTAATGAACAGAATGAATTAATTCGGATACGAGGAAAAAGAACAGAATTGAGCAGAACAGACCCCGAGATAATGCATCCACCAGAAATCAATGAATTTATCGTTATGCCATGACTCCCCTGAAGGTCTTGAACAAATTTTGTAGGAGGTAACGGTTCCATATAGGTATGGATTGGCCAATTTCGGTCATACATATCAAGTTGTGGCGTTACAGATGCTAAATCCAAATTCGCTGACAAATAGGCTTCTAGTGTCCCCACATTTCTCCAATAGGGGGGAGCATCTGGTGTACTTACTACGCAAGATAATTCAAATGGATGAGCAAATGCCTGACCTTGTTTAGTTATCTTTGGGATAATATCGTTTCCAAAATCATGGCTTGAATTAGGATCACGATGGTCTTCCTCTAATAATTCGAATAAGTAATCACGGTTAAAGACATAAATTCCCATACTTGCGAGTGAGTGGGTTGGATTATGAGGTAATCCGGGCGGATTTTCTGGTTTTTCCAAAAATTGAAGAATATGGCGATACTCATCTATTTCCATTATACCGAATGCATATGCTTCTTGGCGTGGCACAGTAATACACGCCACCGTGCATTTAGCATCGTGTTCAACGTGGTCTAATAACAATTGAGAGTAATCCATTTTGTAAATGTGATCACCCGCTAAAATGACAACAAATTCAGAATTATAGCGGTAGATAATATCTAAATTTTGATATATTGCATCAGCAGTTCCTTTATACCATTCATCAGTTGTTTCTCGTTGCTGAGCAGGTAAAAGGTCGACAAATTCATTCATTTCTTCATTTAAGAATGACCAACCGCGTTGAATATGTTGCACCAATGTGTGGGAATGGTACTGAGTAATTACACCAATTTTACGGATCCCAGAGTTCAAACAATTTGATAAAGCAAAATCTATAATACGAAATTTACCACCGAAATGAACGGCAGGTTTTGCACGCCTAGCTGTTAGATCCTTTAAGCGACTTCCGCGACCACCAGCTAGAATGAGTGCGACAGCTTTTTTCGGCAAATGCCGAGCTAGCATTAATTGGTTATTATTTTTTAATTGAGCCATAATTTCTCCTGACCGAAGAACAGATCCTATTTTTGAATTAAACGAAGACGATGTTAATTTATTACGGTGCTGGATATCTGCGAGTATTACATTCAATAAATGATGAAATTATTTGATGTGAGCTACTGATTGTAATAGGAAATTTTGCAAATAATTACCTAACATCTTGAATTAAATAAATAGTGGTGAGTGGTGGCAGAGTAAGACGTAGTGAATACGATTTTCCATGACTGTCATATGCTTCACTTTGTACACCACCTAGATTACCTCTGTTGTTCCCCCCATAAAAAAAAGAATCTGTATTTATTCGTTCTCGGTAATATCCCCAATCATTAACACCAATTCGATAATTGTGATAAGTCTGTTCTGCAAAGTTACTCACCACAATGATTTCACGATGTTGATCATCATATCGGGCGAATGCAAATACTGAGTTTTTATCATCATCGACAACTAGCCATTCAAAGCCTTCAATTTGGTAATCACAGGCATAAAAAGGCGGGTTCTCTAGATAACAATGATTTAAATCGCGAATAAGATTCTGTATACCAGAATGAAGCCCATGCGGTTTTTTTAATAGATCCCAATCAAGGGCACAATCATGATTCCATTCTTTTTCTTGTGCGAATTCACATCCCATAAAAATTAATTTCTTACCTGGATATCCCCACATGAAACCAAAATAGGCTCTTAGATTGGCAAATTTTTGCCATAATGTTCCAGGCATTCGATTCAGCAATGCCTGTTTACCATGTACGACTTCATCATGAGAAATGGGTAAAATGAAGTATTCGCTGAAAGCATACAGCATGCCAAAAGACATTTTTTGATGATGATGTTTGCGTAATTCAGGAGGTTGTTGCATATAAAATAAGGTGTCATTCATCCACCCCAAATTCCATTTGTATTGAAAACCTAATCCAGAACTACCATGCGCTATCGTGACTTGTGGGAAATCTGTTGACTCTTCGGCAAAGGTTGCAACACCTGGACATATTACTGAGAGGATTCGGTTAGTTTCACGTAGAAATTCAATAGCCTCAAGATTATGATTTCCACCATATTTGTTCGGCAGCCATTCTCCTTCTAAGCGGCTATAATCGCGATACAAGATAGAGCTAACTGCATCAACGCGAAAACCGTCAACCCCAAAACACTCTTGCCAATACAGTATATTTCCTGAGAGGAAATTACACACTTCAGGGCGAGCGTAATTATAAATTAGGGTATGCCAATCCTGTTGAACTCCCTCTTTAGGGTCGGCATATTCATATAAGGGAGTACCATCAAATAGAGCTAATCCATGGGGATCTTTAGGAAAATGACCAGGAACCCAATCCAATAATACATTAACTCCTTCTGTGTGTGCTATTTCTACAAATTGGCGAAAGTCCGCTGGAGAACCAAATCGACTTGTTGGCGCATATAAGCCAATAGGTTGATAGCCCCAAGAACCATCAAATGGATGTTCGTGAATTGGCAGTATTTCAATATGAGTAAATCCCATATCTTTTACATAGTAAATAAGCTTCTCGGCTAGCTCTTGGTAATTTAGCCAAGTATTATTTTTTGTATGTCGGCACCAAGATCCTAAATGTACTTCATAAATTAGCATCGGCTCGGTAGGGAAGTTTGCTCTACTTTGGATTTCAGTCATTACTATTTTAGTAGGTAACTCACATATGACGGATGCAGTTTCGGGGCGTAATTGAGATTGAAAAGCATAGGGATCTGCTTTTTGTATTGTATTACCTTGTTTAGTGATTAATTGATACTTATATAATTGTTTTTGCGTCGCTTCTGGAATGAATAATTCCCAAATACCACTTTCTAAATGAAATCTCATTGGGTGACGTTGTTCATTCCAAGCATTGAAATCACCGATGACAGAAACACACTGGGCATTTGGGGCCCACACACAAAAGCGGATTCCAGCGATGTTTCCAATATGTGCAGGGTGTGCCCCAAGAATTTCATAAGGACGTAAATGCTTTCCTTTTTTAAGTAACCAATGGTCAAAAGGGGATAGCAATGAAGGAAATTGGTAGGGGTCGTCAATTAAATAGTCACAATCATCCCATTGTACAAGGAGTTTATAAGGAAATGGCTCGGAACGACAAGGAATGATGCCAACAAAAAAACCTCCAGAATCGACTTGGGTTAACGTTACTATTTTTTCGTTATTATGCATATCAATTAATTGAATTTGAGTGGCGCCAGGGAATAACACTCGGATCTCAAGTGCTGACGCTGTTTTATGCATGCCTAAGGTTGCAAATGGATCAACATGCTTCCCCAACTTAAAACGGTCGATTAAAGTTATGTCTGGGAGTTTAGGCATATTATTATTCCTTTTATGTTATGAATATTGTGGTGTTGGCGAATATCCTTAAAAATGTTTACTATGTTAATAAAATAGTAAACTCATTTAGTATGTCATAGGTTGATGCTGTTCAAATTTTAATCTTTTGGTTTTCTTGTTTCGCACAAAAAGTATAGTAATAGAGCAAGTTGCTTAGCGTTGAATACATTAGCTCAAAATTGGTTTGTTAATTTTCTTTCTAAAATAATGTCTAAACTAGATAGCTAGCTTTTAACAAATATCATAAATATAATGCTAGGCTAACGAGATTAGTTTGACTGGCTGAATAATTTTTTAGCCCTCGATGAATAGGCCTAATTAATTGTTTATATTAGATATTGGCTAATATATTTGATGTAATATATAGAAATATAAGGCATTTACATGTAGGGAAAATTGTTTAGCATATTCCTATATTTTTTAAGGGTTATTGGGGATGTTTATGATGTTTTATTCTATTGTTTGTTCTGTAATTATCCAACCCAGGAGCGGTGTAATTTTGAATGATAACCAACTGAGTTGCTTCATGTTTAAATCGCTATCTTAAAATTTCTTTTTTCATTGGGACTTTAGTGTTTTCTGGGGTGAGTATATCATGACTGTTTAGGAAGCTAACTTTATTAAATCACAACAAATTTATTATTTTATGAAGATAAATAATAAATTGAAAATAGATTCACATGACTAATGAGGGGCTAAACATTCTAGATTTACTTATGTCTTATTATATGTTGCCAAATAGTCTTTTCGTGCATGCTCGCTTTTAGTGTTAGCTTCTTTAATGAGCTGTTTGAATCTATACCTTTATTTAAATGATAGCCAGTTTATATTTGTAAAGGTTTAACACTACCCGTTTTCGTCGAGAGTTTCTTCTATATGGGTTTCACTTTGAGAACAATATACTCGTATCAAAATACGTTATGTTGACCTCTAGGCAATAATACCTTGATGTATTATTTTTTATCTCGATAGCTGGTGGAAAAAACTCATCAATAACGTTAACCATGAGTAAGTACACTGAAGTAACTTATTTAAAAAACAGGTAATCAGATAGTAGTTATAACTAATATCATCGCTAGTGAGTTCTAATATGGAATGATAACGTATTTCAGTATATTTGTTTAGTGATAGGATGTATTCATATCGGTTTAGATATCCACATTTTTCATGGTCTCATCGAGAATTTTTCGATTAAACAGTGATATTGATATACATCTAATCAGATTTTCTGAATTTAAATTGAAAGTAACAGTCTTAAATGCATTGCATATCGCAAAGACTAAGTATTGAGAAATATGATGTATGCCAAGAATTTGTTTTCTATAAAATTATTCCATCCTAAATATACTATGACATGGTTAGCAATTGTATTTTTGTTTTTATTGGTTCAATTTCCTTATAAATGGCAAGTTAAACTTGGTATATTTTGGGGAGATAATTCGAAGTATTTTATTAAAAGAATAGCTTCAACTATAAAAAGAAATTTAGAGCTATGTTTCCCAAATAAAAGAACCAGAGAGATAGATGTCCTAGTTACTAAAAGCTTAAAGTCGTTAGGTATTGCATTATTTGAAACAGGTATTGTATGGTTTTGGATTGATAATAAAATAAAAAACTATTTAAAGTCAAAGGGATGTCTAACTATCAAGAAGTAATTACCAAAAATAAAGGGGGGTAATTATAGTTGGCGTTCAATTTATGTCTTTAGAGTTGGCGGTAGGATAATGGGAATTTTTTCCTGTTTAATGCGATGTATAGGCTACATAACAACAAAGTAATGGAATACATTCAAACAAAAAGGACGATGTAGATCAGGGAAAGGGATGATAGACCGAAAAATTTTAAGATTTATGGTGTAAAAGTTGAAAGGTGGGAAAGCGATATGGTTTGCGCCAGACCAAGATTTTGGTAGGAAAGGGACGGTATTTGTACCATTTTTTTCAGTTAAACATACCTCTACCTCAAAAGGTATATCAATGCACGTTCAATTATCTTTCTCACCAATACTCATTGTGATATTACTACGTAATCATAATGATGTTAATTATAATTCAGTGCTAGGAAAAGAGATAGTTGATTATTCATGCAATGATGTCTTGCTTGAGGCGACGATCATTAATTCAATTTTAGATAAACAAATAATGAAATCGTATGACCTGATTAAAAGCAGGTGTAGTTAAAAAATCGGCTGGCGGAGTCTGAATTCGTCGCTTAACTAAATGATTTTATAGTGCTAATGTTCAATTCAACTTTTCAAAAGTGCCTAAATAGAAGTTAATGGCTATACTCAGTGCTAAAACGTTTTTTAGAAAGTGGTGCTGAATATAATTCTCTCAATTTAATAAGCTAATCTATTTATCAGTAATATGCGCACCTTTGTAAAAATGCATGTGTATTTTGATAACCGATAATATTTTTCGAAATTAACAATATTATTTAACTGATTACTTAACCGTTCTATAGGTAGCCATATATGAAAATTATCATATCCCCTGATTATTTCAAGGAAAGCATGAGTGCAGAATGTACCGCAAATGCCATAACTAAAGGATTTAAAAGTGTATTCCCTGATGCCCAATACCTTTGTTTACCGATTGCTGATGGTGGTGAAGGAACTGTTGATGCATTGATTGCAGCCGCAGGTGGTGAGTATCGCAGTGTTATTGAACAATGTGAAGAGTATGGATACAAATTGAACTAATGCAGATCGGTGAGTCTTGAAAAGAATAGCATCCCGAAGTATAAATATATCATATTACACGTGTTATAGACTCGTCAGTAATGTCAGGTTTTATACCTAAAACAAACATAAGACTTGCTGTTACGATTGTTCATAGTTACATGTGTAGTTATGCACAATAAAAGAAAACCCCACCAGAGGGGTGGGGTCTTTAGATTACATTTTTTTCAAATGAGCTTCGACTTTTTGAATAAATGATTCTTTGGGAGCTTTTTCGCAAGCTTCAACAATTAACGGAGTGGATGTTTCAATACCACTAATATCTAAAGTAGGGTCTTCTACCTTACCTTTCTGGGTAATAATCTCAGCAGCACCAATTGCTGTTGGATAAAATGCATCATCGATTGCTAAGAAATCTTCGCATGTCCATTGAGATACAGGTTTTGCATCTGTTGCGGCGAAAGCTGAAGTGGTCATTAACGATGTTGCAATGATGCTAGCAAATAATATTTTTTTCATAAAATATCCTCATTGTTTTTAGTGAGACTTGCCTAATGCTTATTTTAATATAACTTATTATTTTAAAAAGCAAAATAATCATTATTTGAATGTTGTTTTTTGATGGCTATTATGTGTCGGATTATTGAAATAATAAAAATATATCTTCAATTTTTCTCTATAACGATAAAGTAATTTCAAGTGGTAGGTCTGCCGTTCTTGAAATCCACACGCAAAGTTGGGAGTTACTTTTTCATTCTGGTGCATGTCAAGGCTGACTGGCTAAACCCTATGACAATTACTCAGGGATCTGAGCAGGGGTATCGATTGAATTTTTTATTGTCGTTGATTTTTTATTTATATTTAATGAGCCATCTTTTGTTACTATGCTTCAAGCATCCCAACACATTAAAAATAATAATTATACTAATAATAAACAATTGTCCTTTTCTCTACTATATTCATAATATCTATTCATAAGGCGTGTATGTATAATGATTGATCTATTTAAATTGACAAAGAAAAGCTCTAGGCATATTTGTATAGCAATATATGTTGGTATTATTGCGGGTATATTATCCGCTTTAGTTAAATCTGGCTTTGAAGGTTTGATTCCACCGAGAACGCTAGAAACAACCCCACCTCCCATTGTCTTGTTAGAAAAGCTTGGGCTAAATATAGATACTATGACTTATCATTGGATGGGATATAGTATTAATTGGGGCGGGAATGGTGTTCATATATTATTTTCGATAGTTATTGCAGTTATATATTGTGTTATCGCTGAATACTTACCTAAGGTGAAATTATTACACGGTATATGTTTTGGTATCGGTGTTTCTGTTTTTGCTCATGGCTTAGTTGTACCATTATTAGGATTGTCTGGCTGGCTTTGGACTGCTGGTTATCAAGCACTAATATCTGAGTTTGTTGGAACTGCTTTTTGGATTTGGTCTATTGAAGCTATTAGGCAAAACTTGCGTTATTGTTTAACTAAAGAAAAAGACGCTGAGTAGAGAGTGATGTTCACTCTTAATCTTTAATAAACTTATGGTCAGGTTAAACTTTTCATCTGAGCTATATCAGTTATTCATAAAAGATCGCTTAGGCGGTCTTTTTTATAGTTAAAATAAACATAAGATTTTCTGTCACGATTGGTCAGAGTGACATGTGCTGCTATGTGCAATAACCGATCTAAAGTGTTAATTATTTGCCTTAAGATTCTGTTAAGGTTTAATTGATAAACTATAAAAAATTAACAGACAAAAGGAATTATTATGAATAAGACAGTTATTGCGCTCGTATTATCAGCAGCTTCATTTGGCGTATTAGCTAATAACCATGCTGGTGGATTTGTTTCGAATGAGGGTTCTGTTGGTCCAAAAGGTGGGTTTGTTGCAACAGCTCAAGCAGTAACAACTGTCGTTCAAGCGAAAGAGCTTCCTGATGATGCATGGGTTTCACTTGAAGGTCATATTGTTAAACAGATTGGTAAAGAGCTTTACGAATTTAAAGATAGTACTGGCTCAATTGCTGTAGATATTGATGATAGGCGCTGGCGTGGACAGGTTGTGACACCTGAAACAAAAGTTCGTTTAGATGGTGAAATTGATAAAGAGTGGGCTTCATTAGAAGTTGATGTAAAGCGAGTAACCATTATCAATAAATAGCTGTAAATTTTTAATGAGCCCCATGATTGGGGCTTTTCTGCAATGAAAACTCGCTTACTAGCTTCTGTCTAATTCATATGTTAGATAGCTTTATCTATAGCTCTTTCAATCGCTTTACATTCGGGACTATTTCCACTGGACTGCTCTATTTTCCCAGGCAAGTTACCTTCGGGAGTATCCATTTTTATCTCGCAAGTATCTGACTTAGTTAGGGGTTTAGTGTTTGATGAACAAGCTGTTACTAAAGCGATAACAAAACATACTAATATAGCTTTGTTTTTATGCATACTGTCTATCCTGTTTTTAAAGGGCTATTCTTGATGCTATCAAAGGTTAAGCGTGAAGTGCAAAGTAATCAATAAAGCTGGTCAGTACGGCTTCTTTATCTTCTATAACGATGAGGTAATCGCAGAGAAGCGGAGGCGGCTATATGTCATGGAAACTTATAGTGGTAGTAATTTGCTTTATGTTACTCGCGATATCAATGATTGTATTTGGCGCCAACAGACTCACTGACAATACATGCGGTATTGATAAAGCCAGTTTAGAAAAACGCGCCAGAAAGTTATAGAACACTACAAAAGTCGGCAAGTTAACTTTTAATTATCTATATAGTGGATACCATGAATACAGTCAGTGCATTGTTATATATCGCTGCGTGGGTGGCCATATGGGGAATGTGGAAACAACACGAGAGGATAGGTGAGTTAAATACCAAAAATGCCGGACTACTCGTTGAGTTGACAGAGTAGGTCAAAATTAATGAGGATTACCAAAAACGTATTAACTCACTTCACGAACTCGACAAAACTCACACAATGGATCTCTCAAATGCAAAAGCTGAAATTGATAAGCTGCGCAATGATGTTAGTAATGGTACTAAGCGCGTGTACGTCAACGCCAAATGTCCAAAACCCGAAGCGAATACCTTCGAAAGCGGAGGCAATGAAAGCTCCGCACGACTTAGTGAAGCAGCTGAACAAGATTATTGGCGTCTCAGAAAAATGATAGTTGAGAACGAAAAACAAACTTTGTATTTGCAAGATTACATTAGAACGGAGTGCTTACATTAGTTCCAGCCAATGAAAGTTCTAATTAAAAAAAGTAAGTTTAAGAAGGAGATAGCTGCAAGTAGATATATAAAAGCTTTAAAGAATAGAGTTGTCACGTCTGCTTGATAGTTATCACTAATAAGAATAAATACAACGCAAAGAAATAGGGAGGTAACGATAAGTATGGTTGTGATCGGGAGGTTGTGTATAAGGTTCATATTTTTGAAAACGTGATTTTATCTTGATTCTGTAATGGTGAGAGCCTTAAAAGTTATAGTACCAGAAATTGTATGGATAAAAAAAGCCCACACAGCGTTGGGCTAAATATGTTGCTTTATACAATTAAATATCGCCTTAAATATAGTTGGTATTTCAAAATACGCAAAAGTATTTCCAAATATTTTAAATTGATGGCTGTGTAAGACAGCAACAGCGAGCTTTTAAGAAAACAGAGGCTTTTTAAAGGCAAAAAATAGCCCCTAGGTTGGGGCTTAAAAGGGATGGTCTATTTAACTGAGGGTAACTCTTGTAAATAGTTATACCGCTAAATAGGTCATTTTTTGAAAGTGAAAATAAAAGAACTCATTGTTTTGTAAAGATAGTAATCAAACCACTTTTCACTCGGTATATAGCAGACATATTTAAAACACTAAGAACCCACAGAAGGGAGCATCGGAACTGTTGCTATAAATGGCGATCTCTCTTGGGAGCTTTTTTGTGCTAACAGGTTGCTTTTATTTAACTAAGTATTGATAAGTTTCTTATATCAAAAAAATGGATTTTTCATATTTTATAGGCGTACACTGATAGTTATGGCTAGCATGTATTTATTATTAAGATGGAGCTATAACATGGGGTTATTAAGTAGTGAATACGAACCTTTTGGAACTTTACTCGGATATGCTCCAGGAGGCGTAGCAATATACTCATCAGATTATGATTCATTGCCTAATGTGGAAAATAAAAAAGATATTTCTTTTCGAAGTTATATTGGCAATGAATATATGGGCTATAAATGGCAATGCGTTGAGTTTGCTCGTCGTTTTTTATACCTCAATTACGGTACTGTTTTTAGTGATGTTGGTATGGCCTATGAAGTATTTTCTCTGCGCTTTCTACGACACGTAGTTGATGATGACATTTTACCGTTAAAAGCTTTTGTTAATGGGAGTCCTGTTAAGCCTGCCGCGGGGTCATTGTTAATTTGGGATGAGGGGGGTGAGTTTAATAAAACAGGCCATATAGCAATTATCACCAAGGTTTATGATGATAAAGTACGTATCGCTGAGCAAAATGTCATTCACCATAAATTGCCCATAGGCCAGCAGTGGACAAGAGAATTGTCTCTGAAAAGAGATAAAGGAAGATATACACTATCAGATACTTTCCCAAACACTAAAATTTTGGGATGGATGATACAAACAGATAGTGATGAGCATGCTTATTCAGGCCCGTATACTAATCCTGAGTTGCTAAAGATTCATGCTGCTAAAATAGATAATAAGATTGACTATAATAACGAATGGTTGAATAGCTCAAATCCCATAGAAAATAAATATATTCAAGCTAGACAAGGTCGCGCGCTAAATAGCGCTCTTCATGAATATTTTACAATATCTAGTACCGCTGAAAATAAACTGATACAAGCAACCAATGAAGTTCATCTTATGTATCTGCATGCGACAGAAAAAGTATTAAAGAGTGATAAGTTATTGAAACTTTTTAATATTCCAGAAATACTTTGGCCTCGCATACGTTTATCCTGGAAGAATCGACGTCATGATATGATCACAGGAAGATTAGACTTTTGTTTGGATGAGCGAGGGTTAAAAGTCTATGAATATAATGCGGATTCAGCTTCTTGTCATACAGAGGCAGGGGTAATTATTGATAAGTGGGCAAAAGTAGGGCAGCTGAAAGATGGCAAAAACCCAAGTGGTTACTTAACTGAATTACTTTCTAGTACATGGGAACATTCTTCAGCTAAACCGTTTATTCATATTATGCAGGATGTAGATAGTGAAGAAGATTATCATTCGCAATACATGGCGCATGCAATTACTGAATCGGGATTCGATTATAAAATTATTCATGGTTTAGACGAATTATTTTGGAATGAAACAGGTCAAGTCGTTGATAGTGATGGCCGTATATTAGAGTGTGTTTGGAAAACATGGGCGTGGGAAACTGCTCTTGAGCAAATTCGGCAGGAATGTGAGAAAGACTATGAGCATTCAGCGCTACAAATTCGTACCGGACACTCAGAATATAATGACGTCAGACTAGTTGATGTATTATTAAAGCCTGAGATTCGTGTCTTTGAGCCTTTATGGGCAGTCATTCCAAGTAATAAAGCGATATTACCTATTCTTTGGTCGTTATTTCCCTATCATCCCTATCTTTTGAATACAAGTTTTGATATCAGTGACGAGTTACGCTCGAGTGGTTATGCAATAAAGCCAATAGCAGGCCGCTGTGGTGACAATATCGGTTTGATAGGTGAGTGCGACACGATTTTAGATGAGACTTCTGGCCAATTCGATAAACAGGAAAATATTTACCAACAATTATGGTGCTTGCCAAACGTTGCAGGGCGTTTTATTCAAGTCTGCACATTTACTGTCGGAGGTCACTATGGTGGAGCATGTTTACGTTCAGACCCATCATTAGTTATCAAAAAAGATAGTAATATGGAGCCATTATGGATACTTGATGATAATGATTTTTTGGAAAAACCATTATGTTAGAAAGTGTATTTTAAAATTAATATAGTTATATTTTGAAAGTGGCATTATTAAAATCTGATTTTTTGTAGTTTCTTAGGCCTTCAGTTAATAGCTGATGGCCTTTATTTATAAAAAAATTGAAAAGCAAAGAAAAGCCCCAAATATCGAGGCAAAATAAACTGATACAATAGTTTAGAACACACTATCAGCATAGACATATTTATAAATGTTTTACATGAATAAAGTGTAAGCAAATACGGAAAAGAAAATACAAATTGGAGTCTCGTTAAATGAATAAGGAAATACTAGAGGATTCAAAATAAATATACCCTCTAGCATTTGAAATAAGAGCATTAATGTTTACTGGGCTGCTCTTTGTATTGCTTCTCCTCCTGCTTCTATATCTTCACCAACACCTTTAGTGGTATTACAGGCAGTTAATGTGAAAGCAACAACTAATGAGCAGATGAGGAAACTGATTTTTTTTAACATATTGTCTTCCTTTAAAGTTTGAAGTTATAAGTTTCAAAAGATCATTTTTAATTATAGCAGAACAATTCGATGACTATTTCTAGCTGTATACAGCAGTAAGATTGGGGTTAAACCCTCATTTTTATGTGGAATTGCCGTAGTTAGTGATACCTGACAAATGAAAATGAGCTGCTATATTTTAAGTGTTAGTACTTATTTTGGGCGATCAATCTACATTAGCAATAAAGGGTATACTCTATGATATTAAAAGAGCTATTTATCCGTATGCTTTATATTTTTCAATACTTATTATTTGGTTTTCTTTTGTTATTATCATCAATAGCCTTACCTAATTGGTTAGGTAACGCCACAAATTTTTTGTAGGATAGTATCTCATCGAGAAATATTCAACGGAGTTACCATGCGAGTGAAGTCAATTTTTATGTTTTTAAGTATGCTTCTACTTAACGGATGTAGCGTTAAAGTGCCAAAAGATATATCACCTGTTGAGAAGTTTGATTTATCACGTTACCTTGGCGAATGGCATGAAGTAGCGAGAATAGATAATCGATTTGAAAAAGGATTAAGTAAAGTCTCTGCTAACTATTCTCTTCGTAATGACGGAGGTGTAAAAGTAGTGAATAGAGGATGGAATTCTGAAAGTAAAAAATGGAAAGAGAGTATAGGGAAAGCTTACTTTGTTGAATCCTCGGATACTGGGGCTTTAAAGGTTTCATTCTTTGGGCCCTTTTACGACGGCTATAATATTATTAAGCTAGATGATAACTATCAATATTCATTAGTTGTTGGACCTAATAAAGATTATCTATGGGTGCTATCACGTACTCCAACTATGCCACCAGAGTTATTAAATGAATACCTTAGTTTTGCAAGTAACCATGGTTTTGATAGGCAAAGAATATTGATATTCCAATAGTATTTATTCCTTGTGATTAGCTTTACAGTGTTGGTTACTGAAGCTATTAATGTTAAATGAGTCGGTTATTTGTGTTTCACATCAATTGAATAGATAGGGGATTTAACAGAATCAATAATATGCATTAGACTGAGAAATTTACAAACAGAAATTTTGTTTAGCGGGTTCGTATATGGCTGTTAGTAAGAAGAATTTAATTCATCAGTCTGAGTTTGCTTGTTAGGACAGTTATTCACAATTCGCAGACTATGTTCGCAAGACTAGCCGTTACATCTTAAGTAAAGAGCAGAATGTATTCTTTGATACTGTTCTAGCTACAATCAAGGGACGAGATCGTGAGTTGAAAGAGGGGAGCATTTTTTATAGGGCTCAGCTTGGTATAGATATTTGTGATAGGACCGATAATGATGGCAACTGGATCGAAGAGGATATGTTAGGTTTTAGAGCTTCTCGTATGAAGCCTTTGGTTGATAGAGCCAAAGAAGGGCGTGCAAATCCCTAAGGCATTCCAGTGCTATATGTAGGTACAACAGTAAAGACTGCGATTTCTGAAGTGCGGCCTTGGGTCGGTGCTAATGTTTCTTTAGCAACATGCAAACTTTTATCTCCATTGAGGGTACTCGATCTTTCGCTTGGTCATGGTAAGTCCTCACTTTCTGGGCCTATTTTTAGTTATATACTCGGTGTAAAAGAGCTTACAGCACAACAGAAAGAGAAAGCTGTTTGGACTGATATTGATAACGCATTTTCAACGCCAGTTACGCGGTCGGATGATAAGGCTGATTACGCACCGACTCAAATACTGGCTGAGCTTTTTCGCAGTGCTGGGTATGATGCAATTGCATATAAAAGCCACTTCGGAGATGAGGGCTATAACATCGCAATATTTGATTTAGATTCGGTCGATGTAGTTAGTTGTGCTCCCTATCAGGTAAAAACGATAAATATTATTGCCGAACAGGTAAATAATGCATGGTATAAGACTTCTACCTAATGAATCATGTTTTTATGTTTGCAAGGCTTAACATGAAAACTATTATATATTTCAGCAAAGGATAATTAATTTAGTGTGATGGTAAAAAAAGCCTAATTCTTTTAAGAAAATTGAATAATAAATAGTTATTGATGTTTACTTTGAATTCAACTCCCTGTGAGGGAGCTGAATTGATATTTATTGAGTAGTTGCAAGCTATTGGTAATTCCATTAATGATTGAGGTGAAATAGTTTGTAAGCCCCCGTCTGAGTTCATCAATTCTCTTATCAATATTCAGATGAAAATCATCTATTTCACGCTGCCGCCATGCGTTGACTAATAACCTAAGTTGCTGCTGGAAAAAGACAATGTATTCCTTGACCGTTTCCGTGGTTCCTGAATATAGGGCTTGCCCCAGTGATTATATTGGCTATTGAAGATTAAGGCTAATGGTCGGGATGGTTTTACGAAACTATCATGTATTGGTTCGATAGTAGAGGTAGTGGGAGAGCTTTAATGTCGTCATGCAGTACATCCTACAGCACAATTTCAACATGAAATGGTTTGAAATTCGTTATAAATCAATTAATTAGGCTGGCGGAGTCTGAATTCGTCGCTTAACTAAATGATTTTATAGTGCTAATGTTCAATTCAACTTTTCAAAAGTGCCTAATAAGGTGCCTAAAAAAATTTTGATTGTTTTTTATGCATCGAAGTTAATGAGATATTTATTCATCGTAGTTTGGTATTTTATCATTTAGTGAAAAAATTGCTACTTTGCTATGTAATGTGTATAAAATATTACGCATTTTTTATACTTTATAAAAACAGTTTGGATTTTACTTATAGATTAAAGCTATTGAACTCCAGTACTTAATGTTAGCACAATCGTACTTATGTCAATGCTAAAGATAAGGCGAACAGTATTAGTAAGAGTAGAAAGAGGTAAAATTAAGTATCTAAAATAAATGATTGCCCGACCGAATAACTAGGGAAGGGCGCAGCATCTAAGGCTCATTTTAACAATTATTCATCGTTATCTGATTGCTCAAGCACTTTGGTAATGATTGTTGTATCGGATAAGAAATAAGATATATGGTCGGTATCAGATGTTTCTAATTCACGAGTTTCAACAGTAGTAAATAAATTGAGTTCATCGTTATCGGAGTTTTCTATTACAGCTGTTTCAATTGTACTCATATAGTAAATTTCATCATGGTCTGAGTTTTCTACAATATTAGTATGTAACGTTGAATATGTGCCAATTTCGTCACGATCGCTATTTTCAATAGTTTCTGTAAGTGTTGTCGACAATCCTAGGATTTCATCATGGTCATCTGGCTCAATAGTAAATGTTTTTCTAGTAGAATCAATTTGATGCATGATATTTGATTGCTTTATGGTCAGTGTTTCACTGTAATTCATGATATATGGTTTCATTTGGTGCAGCTCCGTTCATTATGATATAAAAGTGGAAAAATGAGTCTGTAAATACACTATATAATAATCATATGTGTAAGAAAAAAAGTTGCTTAATATAAAAATACTTAGCCAAGTTAGAATACATGCGCCTATAAGACGGTACAGGTATTTTTCTATATTTTTCACTAAACTAGCGTAATATCGAACGGCATCTTTTATATCATACCAATCTCTATAAAAAGCTGTAGATAAAGCTGTTTCTTTTGAGTTTTTTTTCAAATCACCAAAACTCGATTTATAGAAGGAGCTAACAGCAATTGCTTTTTTAATGAATAATGTCAAATTTGTTGCATAAACTAGAGATAAACCCCATAAAAAATAGGGCGATAATTTTATATAAAAAAAGGTTTTAAAGTTCACGATTTCTGTAAGTAAAAAACCTAGGAAACCGAATAAAGCTAATCCGATGGTAGAATAAAATGAAACTTTATTATGTAAGGAGTAAAGAGAGCCAATGCTTTCTGCTATCCTGATTTTTAGAAATTCTTCTTGTTGAATTTGTTGTAGGTTAGTAGATGTTCTCAAGTATAATTCATAGCTTTTTACTTTTTCCTCAACCTCACTTGGTTCAACTCGGCTTTGTAATTCATCAAAAGAAATACACTTAAAAAAATTAAATTTATTATTAACTCTATTCAGTGAAATTACATAAATTATATTTGTCCCTAGAGGTATTGAAAATAAAGATAGTCTAGCGGTACTAAAGTTATTATAAGTTCCAAAATTATCATCATTTGATATATGGAATATTGGTAAGGTATTTAATAGTTTTAGAACAAAAGTAATAGTGCTAATCATGATTTAAATACTCCACTATAGCTTTAGATATATCACAACCAATTTCAAATTCTAACCATGCCCATTGTCCATTTGCATTCATTTCAAGAAAGTACCAGTCACCATCACTAACGATGAAGTCAAAACAGCCAAAATCAATGCTGTTTTGAGACATGAAATCCAAGCATTTTTTGTAGATATCCTTTGGGATATTGATTAATTCATATTTTAATTCATTATTTATTTTACGCCAGTCAACTTGGTTTTTAGAAATTATTTTTACCGTGAAATCCTGTTTTGAAATAAATGTGGCTCTAACTTCATAATCTTTTTTTATATATTCTTGGAAATATGCGGGAGAATACTTTAACCCATCATCATTGATGTTTGGATTGTATTTATTAGTCTGTACATATTCTTTTTCATTGTTGTTTAAAATAGAGCCAATAGATATTGGTTTAACAATGGTGTTATTTTTTTCTAGTTTATTAATCTCTGATTTGTTATTGGTAATAGTTAATTTTGGAATCAAGAAGCCTACTTGCTGAGCAATTTTTATTTGTAATATTTTATTATCAGCTCTGCGCATAATAGATGGTTTTGATAGGCAAGGACCTGAAAAGCTTTCAACTATACCATCAATAAGTGAATGACTTTCTTTGAGACTAAATGTATGATATTTAGAATCAATGATGCCAGTAAGATTTTCTGATGCTGGTTTTCTATAATAAATTGATTTACAGCTAGTAGTGCTGATTTCTTCACCTAGACTATTTGTAATTTTAAACCCAGATAAATCATAACTAACTTTGTAAGTTGAAAAGTAATCTGTATTTAAACGGAAAAAATTTATATTTCTATAACGATTAATTATATAATCACATGTACGATCATAACTGCTCGTGACTATTAAAATTTTGTTTTTCATTACAATTCTCTATTTAAAACATTTAAATTAATTCTACATAATACATTGAAAATTTTGAAGGCTGTTGAATTCAAGCTGGTGATTTGTTAGGTAAATAAGCCAAATCGACTAATAAACTAGATTTTATCGAAAGATACTACTGCAAAGTTGAACAGTAGTATCTATTTTAGAATATTGATTTTATTTAGATATATTACGATAGGAATACTACTTTTTTCCGGCGACCGACATCTTAGCTAACTCTGGGTTACTAGCCTCAAAGATCGATAGCGGCAATTCAACCTTACGACCATTTTGATCTTCCACTGCTTTAACCATCTCAAACTCAGCGACATCCTCACAAGGTATTTCTAATCCAGCAAAGGTGGCACGAGTGGCGCTAGAATCGCCAAAAGGTTCCACTTCCAGTACCGTATCCCCTAATACTTTTCCTTGCCTATCTCTCATTCTCAAGGTTATCTCAAGCGCACCAAACTCCGCATGGTCTAGAACCATATGGTTACCGCCATTATCGAGAGTAAATGAATAACCACAGTAACCTTGGTTAATAAAATTTGAGCTAGTATGTGTGATGCTTGCATAACGCTGTTGTTCTTCAGCCAAGCTAAATGCACTGAATGCCAATAATCCTATCGCAAATACACTTTTTATCTTATTCATTATATTTCCTTTTGTTATCTTGTATCGTCCTCGCTACCACAAGTAACGGTAGCGAGAATGTTTTTTATTGTTGGTTGGTTTGCAATCCGCCTTTAGTACGGTCTTTTTCTTTCCAGCGCGGTCGGTTCTTGCCTGAGAACTCTTTTTGCATACTCCAATACCCAATGGGGTAACGGGCCACAATCGTCCCGCCAACACCAATATCGACCGAAGAGTACTGACCATTATTAATGGTTCCTTTTTGGACGTAGGCATTAGGGCTACAAGTCCCTGTATCGCGTTGTTGCCAGTTTCCGTCAGTTCTTGCCACGATATAAAAATCACCAAATGCGCAACCTGACGCAGATTTATGATTCAGTACAGCAACATAATGCTTGGTTGAGCCCACAATCCTACAAGTACTATTCTGGCTTCCACACACTTGCCATAAGGTTTTACCGCCATCACCTTTATATTCCCAAATGGTATTTTTAGGGGGCTGGCTGGTGGCAGAGGCGGGGGATGTCATCAACCACAGTGAGGCCAATACAGTTACAACTGCATATCTTTTCATTATAAATTCCTATCAACATAAATAGAAACGTCAGATTGACGCTTGATGAACACCGTCTAATGGGTGCTTGGTTTTCCCTGATATGGCGTATTCGGTGGTTATCTGGTGAATAAGACATTCACAACAAAATTGCTGATCATGGTTAATGTGATGGTTGACGATTTAGCCGCACTGAAAGCCAGTGACGAATTCGTCGATGAAGATAAAAGGTAATACCACTGGCGATAAGCAAATCAACCAGCAATATCGTGGTGGCGATATTTTCAGTAAAACCGTATAGCCAACTGGATGACATGATAATCAGTAGGCTAGAGAGGGCTAATCCGATAATGCTGGTAGAGATAATGGCAATTAATTTGGGGTTGAAATGGATTTTATAATCAATCCCCTTAAAGGCACTCAAAACCCATAAGCCTAGTTGCGCCAAGAGTTGTGGGGTAACCAAAGCCAAGAGATATAAAACGAAGTACATCAATGTGATCCCATACGGGTTCATGATGAGGGCGATAAGCTGGAAATGTGTTAACAATACGCCAGTGATCCAAAGGCATAACAAAATACTGATAACGATAGCAATGCGTTCTAAACCCAGTTGTAAGTGTGGAACGGTGTTCATATTTTTAAACTTCCTTATGTGATAATGAATTCACGGTATGAGGGTGATTATGAATAGGCATGACCCACTCGTGACCACAGTCGCGGCACATCCAGCCCGAGCCCCATGCAATAATGTCTTGCTCAGAAGAACAATGAGGGCAATGGGTTGGATGCGATGCTAGTGGGGTTAATAACGTCATGGTCGGCTCCTTTCTTTGTGTGATGGAAGAGAGGTAAGTACTTGTGATATCAATCGGAAATGCGGTAAGGCTGCGATAAAGCTGTTTTGTTGTGGCAGCTGCATCACTTCATTTTTCGGTGTGAAAGGGGTATTGAGCGGTTGAACTTGCTGGATATCCTCTAACAGCAAAACATGCACTTGCTGGTGATATTCAGCCAGTAAATACCACTGACCTTCACGGTAAATCAGTTGATACGGTTGTAGTGGATTAAAACGACGTTCAGGCGTAAGTAAGCTAATAGATTGCTTACTGGTAATGGCATACACCAATTGATAGAAATGGTCGGCATGCAAAGCCGAAATCTTATGGGCATGATGCCAAATCAAACAAGGCGCATGGGGCTGCTGGGTTAACAGTAACCCGAGTAAGCGGCTATCTAGCCCCGGAAACAACCGAGTCATCCCAATCTGTTTCACAAAGGTAAGAACATCTTTGTCTCGATAAGCTTTTAGTGTATTGATGGGCAAGCGATAGCAACCTTGCCGACCTTCTACCCCCAGATAAGCCAAGCGTTCACGTAAATCCCGTTGTAACGTGCGTTCAGAAACATTGAACTCTTGGACTAAATGCGAGAGCACAAGGCTTTCTCCTGCCATTAAGCGGGCAATCAGCGCAGAGAGTCGCACAGCCATGCGGTCATATTTTCGGTTGGTCTGAAACATAACGTATTGCTCTCAATAACAGACAGTTAGAAATGATAGGGATAAGGGAGTTTAACTTAGGGGATTGACAGGTTATGTCTGTTGGGAAAAATTCTCATTGGGCTTTTTAGTGAAAAATGACTATAAGTAATTCATTGATAAATAACGTCATGCTGTTTATTTAAACGATAGGAAAGTGAGGTGTAACGACACAACCTGTCAGGGCGGGAAAATTAGTTGGGCTGGCAAGGGGCGAGTTGGTTAAATAAGGTATCCGCCATCACCCACAGGGCTTTATTGAGTTTGATATCGCCATCAATCCCATTCACCGAGCGAGTGCGAGCACGTTTACCTTTTGCAGTTTTGCCTGATAATCCCCCTTTAATCAGATTTTCTTGTAAACGTTGGTACACCGTCCAAAGGTCTTCTTTCTTATCTTCAAAACGTCGAGGCTGTAGAATTTGCTCTCGCGTGACGGGCTGAAATTCATCACCAAAGCGGTAGGCCAAAGCTGCTTCAGCAAAGGCGTGCTGGGCGGGTGGAGGTAACAATAACGACTGCATACTTTCGCGTTTTTCAGCGACCTGCTCAAACGTATCGAGTACCTCATAGGCTCCTTCAATCACTTTCCCCACCACATCCCCTTTATGGGGGACACGCACTTCCCCTAATACGTCACCGCACACCAAACCGTTGGAGCATACGGCTCTAAAGAGCCCCGGCAACATCTGATAGCTGCTTGAGCCATCATGGCTATTGAGCAAAATAATTTCAGGGACTTGTACGCCCGTGATTTGGTCATGACGACGCAACCTCAACATATGCTTGGTGTGCCCTCGACGGCTGATATCACGCACCCGAGTTTGGCAGGCAAAGAACGGATAGAAGCCTTCTTTTTGCAGGCTATCTAACAAGGTAATGGTTGGAATGTAAGTATAACGCTCACTACGTGAATCGTGTTTTTCTTCTGAGAAAACGCTCGGTACAGTACGAAATAACTCTTCTATGGTGAGTGGACGGTCACGACGAATACTGTTAGCAGAGCCAAAACGTGAAGCTAATAAACTCATGATAGACTCCTGATTAATCAATTAAGTGGAAAATGGCAGCAGATTCGGGATGTTGTAGGGCATATTCACGCAGCTGATAAAAGCGGTCGCACATCAATTCACTTTTGGTTTGGAATGACCAGATGCTGTACAGGATCAGACACACCGCAATGCCTGCCGCCTCTTGGCTCACGGTGGCTTCATTGCCGTTGTGCATGTTGAATAGGGTTAAGGTGTCTGCGTTGATATCGGGGTAGATAAAGGCACCGCCATTATTAAGCGAGCCGTACTCCCAGTAACCGCCATGATACTCATCGCAGAATTGGCCCATCGTGGTAAAGATCACCACTTCAAAGGTGGCCCAGCCTTTCACTGCACCAAAATGGTTGAACCAAAAATCAAGGCGTTGTTCATCAGGGACTAATTCCATTGTGATAGTAGATTCAGTTGAATGGTTCATCAGTTGATACTCCAATAAAAAGAAATAAAAAAGCGCCAATCCCGTTAAGGACTGGCGCTTGATGTCATCAATATTGTGTTAATTTAAGAAGTTAAAAGAAAAAACTCCACAGGGACTTAGCGGCGGAGACGATGCTATTTTTAACAGTGTTGATCGTATATTTTATCAGTGGTGGCAAGGGAATGATATCGATTAAGGTATCCACAATATCACTGATACATTGCCCAAAATCGTTACGTGCCGAAGTTTCTACGGATTGTGTCCGATAAGTGTTATTCAGTTGCCTAGCCACACCGCTACTGGCTTTCGCTGGTAACGCCTGTATTAATTGCTCTGCTAATTCAGTGAGTTGATAGTTTTCGACCGCAGAAACCGTCATCACAGGGTGATGTGGCTTAAATGCTGTTATCACGGCTTGTTGCTTTAATTCCAAGTTAACCGCTTGTTCAGGAGATGGCTGGTGGTTGTGTTCATCCCATTGACGGCAGGGCTCTATCTTGTCGGCTTGGTTTAGCACGAATAGAAAATGTTCAGGTTGATAACCGTATTGCTCAGTGAGAAAGCGATAACACTGTTCATCAGAAGACCATGCCCTATCATCGGCTTTGAGTACCCAGATAATTAAATCCAGTTCTGGCAATAAGTTACGGTAGAGCTGGTGGTATTCTCTATCTCTCTCAAGGCTTTCCCCTACGCCGGGTAAATCAATAAATGTGAGTGTATGGTTGTTCACCTTCATACTGAAGCGTTGCGCTTGGCGTGTGCAGCCGGAGACATCACTTACAGGCGATAGTGAGGATTGGAATAGGGCGTTGATGAGACTGGATTTTCCAGCACCTGTTTTACCCATCAGGCCGATAGTTGGAGAGTAGTTGATTAGGTGGTTGAGTTGGGTGAAAAAAGAGGTTTGGAATGAATAAGGTAGTGCTAATAGGAGCGGTTTGAAGTGAGAGTGCTGAGGCATATTACTCCTTGAAATAAAAGAGAATGATAGTTATTCAAGGAGATAATATATATCTGAGATTATTTGAAATAACCTGTTTAAATGTGAGGTATCTCATCTTAACTATTTGTGTGATAATTTCACTGTTAAAACTTCATTGAATTTATACGCAGTCCTAATCAGGAGAGATTTAATTTGAAGAGCCATGATTTATTTTTGACTGAATGGAAAAATAATTTCGGGGGTAATTTTAATCTTGATGGGCCACTAACACCGAGCTACTTTTCATCATCGCTGAGACTTCTTTTTTTACTGAAAGAAACAAATGGAACAAAAGAAAACATCGATATCAGAGAAAGGATCTTAAACTCGTTGGATAATAAAAAGTCGAAATGGTCCCATGGGCGTTCTTCAGTTCTTCGTCGTGTTGGTTTGTGGTCACAAGGCATATTAAATTATGGTGAAAACATAACCTATGAAAATGCAAGAAAGAAAAGACTTGAAAGGTTGGCGTTTGAAAAAATAGCATACATTAACATTATGAAGTCGTCAGGGAAAAATAGAACATCTGATAAAAAGCTTAGTGAGTTTGTTAAGAGTCATAAAACTGAAATTAAACAACAAATAGAGTTACTGAAACCCAATATTGTTATATGTGGTGGGACATTTAGTGTGGTTAAAAATCACATTTTTTGCTCGATGGAGAAAATTAGTGACGAACTGTTTTGGTCGGAAGGAATATATTTTATCAAGTCTTGCCACCCTGCATACTTTGGAGAAAAAGAGCGTGTTGTTTACCAACGAATTATAAAAAATTTTGAGATATATAAGCAGTGTGTGATTTAACAAATTGAAATTAAATATTTTTTTATATATTGAGTCTACTCAGCAGCAGTATCGTGATAGATATAATTAGTTTGATTTAAATACATAATGAATCAGTGCTTCGATGAAGGCGCATTTTTTAGCGATGCAAGGTTTACATGGAATACCAATTCAAATCATACAGTCGGGGCAACAAGAGCAAAATAATTTCTGTTTACTGGGGCGTTGTTCTTGTTGTCATTTGGATAGCGTTCATGTATTGGTCAATAATATTAGGCCATAGAACAGTTATGTTTGAATGGTTTCCTCAATGGACTATTTCTATTGCGTTTGCTGCTATTGTAAGTGTAATTGGTGGAACTTGGAGCATTTTACGTTGTCCGTTAAAAAGCGCATTTAAAAATTTTCTATGGTCTGGGTTCGCTGGTTTTATGTTAATCGTTCCTGTGTTTGATGTGCTGACGTATTTACTAACAAACAAAACCATTCGCTATCAAACAGAGTATGAAATCACATCACCGGGACCTACCACTAGCCGATTTAGTCGATGTGACCACGGCATATGGATAAAAGAAACTTATACAGAGCGGTGGAAATTACTGTGTATCAGCAATCCAAAATCGAAAACTCAGACAAATACAGGAACCGTATGGGTTACAGCAAAAACAGGGCCTATTGGTGCATACGTTGCTGATTATCAGTTTTCTCCTCCTAACTCTAAGCAATAAGAATTGGGCGATATAGTTTGATATAATTTTAACTCTTGTCGCCCAAACCAACCTGATTTTATGCGATAATCTTATCCAAACCTATTTTGTATATATTATCAGCAGTTAGCGTAAAAATAACCAACACTAACCAATGCAAAGAGAAAGATGTGCTCAATGGCGGAAGAGTTCGATGGTTTCGCTCAATAAATGGCGGATATGATTTATGACATCAAAACAGTTTCCTTCCAGTGGCAAATGATTAAGTATATGAAAGCAAGCTGATAATTTTAAGAAGTATCAATTGGTGTGGTGGGTAATAGTTGAAATATAGTTGGTGACCCTAATTTACTGAACTAACACGCCTTGATGGGAGGACTTTATGGCACAACCGTTTATTCATACCTCTGAGCTTTGTTGGTCACCTCAAGAGCTAGAAGCTATGGCCTGTGCTATTGAATCTTGCTTTCTGCAATACCAAATAAGAGGTGAGGTTGTCGGTTATGACGAAGGCGCAACATTTGCACTCTTTAAAATCGAACTGGGCAGAGGGATAAAAGCCTCTCAAGTGACAGCGGTAGTGCCAGAATTGTGTCGTTCCCTGAGCGCCGTTGATATAAAAATTATTGATTTTATTGCAGGTACGCCTTATATCGGATTGCGAGTCACTAACACATATCGTCGAGTAGTACCTTTTGTTGACTGCTTTAATTTATGGAGCGGAAACAATAGATTATCTTCCCTTTCCGTCATGTTAGGAGAAGATATTATAGGGGAGCCAGTTGGTTGGGATCTAGCTCAAATGCCACATTTACTTATTGCTGGCGTGACCCGCTCAGGCAAGTCAATGTTAATGCATTCTCTGGTAATGAGCATTTTATACAGAAACTCACCGGATAAAGTTCGCTTTGTGATGTTTGACACAAGCCAGCTTGAACTCAGTTTATACAACGATATACCCCACTTATTATTTCCTTCCGCTTCTGATTTCGTTGAATCAATAAAGGCATTAACGTTTTTGGTTAATGAGTTAAAGCGTAGACAAAAATTATTTGGAGCATTAAATCAACGTAATTTGAGTGGATACAATAAGGTAATATCAAGTGCGAAAGAGTTAGGTAGGCCTATACCTGATCCTTTCTGGCGCCCTAATGAAAATTATAGCGATCATCCTTATTTAGACAGTGAGCCTGAAATTGTTGTTTGTGTTGATGATTACGTTCAACTTATTGGCGAGTATAAACAAATAGGGGAAATGTTAGTTCTATTGAGCCAGCAAGGTCACGCGGTTGGTATTCATCTAATTCTAACGACTCGCAGCCCTTTATCCACCAGTATCGGTTCACAGCTTCGAACCAATATTCCTACGCGTATTGCTCTTTCTGTGTCGTCTAGGGCTGATTCTAATTTAATCCTTGATCAGTATGGTGCCGAATCACTATTTGGTTTGGGTGATATGCTATTCGCATCACCGAGTTTATCTGAACCGACTAGGATCCAAGGTACTTATGTGAGTGATTCAGATATCAGGGATACAGTCGATTATTGTAAACGATGGGGAAGCGCGAGTTATCTTAATTTTTATGGGGATGCCCAGAATGGAGATGTGGTAGAGGAAGAACTTGACCCATTATTTGACCAAGCAACTGAGTATGTTGTAGAAAAACAGCGCGTTTCTATTTCAGGGATCCAGCGGCAGTTCCGAATCGGTTACAATAGAGCCGCAATGATTGTAGAGCAGCTAGAATTACAAGGCATAGTTAGTGAACAAGACCACCATGGTAATCGTGAGGTATTAGCTCCACCGTATGAGTAGCTACTAATATCGATTATTGTATAGGTGGCCTTAAGGCCACCACAAATATCAATACTGGCTACGCCCTAAACTACGACGCACAGGGCTGTACTGCTTGGAGTATTCTTTTGCTAAATAACTTAAACGTTTCATGACTAATTGGTAATCCTCAGAAAATGATGCTGAAAGTTTATTTAAGCAATATCGGCAGTTTTCCGGGTAGTGTACTAATGTGCCTGTATCAAAAGAAGGATCAAATTCGAGCTGTAATGCATTGTACCAAGCTGTGGTGATCATGGTCCGTAAACTAGGCTCGAACAAATTGTAGTCCCCTAAATGGTAGTATGCGTCTTTATTGAAGACTAAAAATACATGGTAGTGAGGGAGTGTCGCGGTTGCAATTTCTTTTACCCACATATAACGCATGTTGTTTTCAAAAGTACGTTTACCTTGAAGCTTTTTACGGTGTTGATCGTGCTTAAGTTTAGCCTTTAAGGAATCAGTAAATCGGGATATAGGACTTCCTTCTAAATAAGGGAAACATGTCGGCATATCTCCATTATCGATAATAGGCGGAAAGTGAAGGTCAACTCGTATTACCGTGATACGAGGGTATTCCTTTAAAGCATAGTTCAATGTATCAGAAATGCATTCTAGATAAAATTCATTATATTCATTTTTAGACATGAGTATTTCCTAGGGCAATATTAACTTACCCTTTAATATGATTAAAGTAATATAGGGATAAAGCAAAGGATCTGTGTTATCCCTTTTTCATGATTTGGTTAATAAGATTTAAAATAGTTTTTATTAAATCGGATGTCATCTCCTTGGTGTTTTTATATAATAAGTTTCCCCTATAGTCTTTATTGTTTGCTAGCTATGATAGATGGTATATATAATACCTATCCAACACGAAAACTATATTTAGAGTCGCACTGTAACTGCATTTTCTATTAATTAATGACTCTGGAGTTAGTCCTATTCGAAAATATCTTTATTCCAGTGGCGCTTTATAGTTGAAAGACTAATGTTAAGTTTATTTGCTATCTCGCGTTGTTTATATCCCTTGCACCTTAGCTCGTAAATATAATCCTTATACTTACTTCCTGCTGGTCGACCTAATGACTTATTTTGGGATAACGAAATGTAATGTCGCCTGCTTAGTTTTAGTGCTTCATAGCTTTCTTCTAAATCATTTAATAGATTCAGCACGTCTAGCAAGAAAAACTTCTGTTCAAATATATTCGTGATAGACTGATTAAGGATGATAACAGCCATACCAAGTTCGTGGCATCGAGATAAAATCTGTGCAGCCTGCTGAGTATTATTTCCTATATCATAGAGACTCCTTGTTATTAAAGTGTCTTCTGGTGTTAAAATATGGTCAATATGCTCCATAAGTTGTGGTGGAGGAAGTTTCACATCAAGCAATGGTTGACGTTCAATGATGATATTATCCTTAACATCAGGGCAAAACGTGACAATTTCCTGTGTGTATTGCTCAAGATTTGCTAAGGCATCACTGTCATCATGTCTTACTCGGATGTATGCATATTGGCTCATTTTATTCCCTTAGGTATCAAAAAACGCATTAATGACCTGTTATAATGGGTTTATGATTATGGTGTTTGAGCTTTTGTCTATTCTTTTGTTGGCATTGTTCCTATCAATAACCCCAATTAGAATGCACTGATGGTTTGTGTGATAAATCGGTATAAAAGCCTCATAGGTATGTTTTAACTGTACCTTACTTTTCTTTATCGCTTCTTCAATGCCAAAAAAAACAATATCATTCATCGGTATGTTAATGATCCCATTAAAGTCAAAAACGTAATTTTTATACTCAGTATTTTTAATTAAAATTGTATTTGATAATCCACCTGCTTTATGTAGCTTATAGTGAACATGCCTATCAGTATAAATAAAGATGGCTTTCTTAATATTGGGTTCGCTAATATAGTGCTCTAGTTCTTCTTGAATGCTTATTTTTTCTTTGAGACCAACTTTAGGACTTTTAAATGCATGAGGATAAGCATGTTGATCAATAATGACACCTTTTTCTATTATGTGCGTTTGCCATATATCTAAAAGATGTTCAGCTAAAGAAAATGTAGATGCTTTCCCTTGATAATTCATTGAAGATTTATCAGGGGAAAATAATTTACTTTCAAGCTCGTTAGTTAATTGAGTGTATTGGTTTATCTCTGAAAGTAATGGGCAAGCACTCTTTAATATACTGGTTATTAAAGATGAACGTGAAGTTTTATGCTTACAGCAGTACTCATCTATCTGTTTTAAACTGTTTTCATTTTTTACAGTAATAGTTATCCGTTGAGACATGATAATTATCCTCTCTTAAGTTTTGTATAAATAATTTTTAACGTTATTGAATAGTTAATATTCGATAATTTAGGCCTGTTTTGGTTTTACTTCTTTAACTTCTTCACAATAATAAACATTCTCAATAAAACATTAGTATCGTTAATGATAAAATAATGACTAGCTAGGTTGACTCTCGTTGAAGTAACCAATCGTTGATTTCGGATTCGATCCAACCAACAGATTGCTTCCCTAATTTTTTTTGTTTAGGAAACGTTGGGTCATACCTTGGTGATGTTGGGTTGATCCAGTCATAGATGGTGGAACGACCGATACCAATGCGTTCGATTACAGTGGGTAGTCGAAGAATCATGATATTGGATTGATTCATAGTGTGATTTCCTCTACTTATTAAGTTATGTTTAAGTTTGTAATAGCTATTTTATTGCGGCTTAGGGATGAAAAATATGGTGGAAGCAAAAATAATATTGAGGGTGTTTTAAGTGGATGATTTAATTGATTTAATGCGTGTCGTTTGTAAGGCTACTGAAAGTAAACAAGCACAATTTCATGATGAAATAAAAAAAAGAGGGTGGAGGGGTTTACGGGCTGATTCAACGTTAAAAGTTTTAGGTATGTTGAATGGGGAAGATGATGAAGTTAAAAAGTATGCAGCGGAGTTATATGCCAAAATATCAAATAATAAAGACCCAGTAGGTAGTTATCGCAGACGAGTTAGGAGTCTGCATCTTAAATTTAATGATAAAGATAAAGGCGTTAATGTTTATCTTTTAAACAGTGTATTTTGGTCAAGTGTTAACTTTCAATTAGCGATGAATTTTTATGAAAGAAATACCCCATTCCAGCATAAAGTTGTCGTTGTTGAGTGTTTAATGCAAAGTCTAGAGGTGCTAAGCGAGAGCTTTGGATTAGGCGTTTATAGTTATTTTAGTGAAGATTTAAATCGATTGAATAGACAACGATCTGAGGCGGCTAAAAAGGGAATCCGAACTAGGAGTGATGGCTACGCTAAAATAAGACAAAAAGCATGTGAGTTGTTGCTTGAATCGAACCCTAAGTCTTTAAAATGGAAAAACAAAACTGTTGCAGCAAAAATAATTACAGAAGATTTATGGGGGTATATTGAATTAGTAAAAAATAAATATCCACAAATAGAGATCAAATATGATGATTTAACTAACAAAATTGTCAATTGGTCTAGAGATTACGATGATGTCAGAGCTGCCATGGAGGAAGTAGCTATAACCAGAAAGTATAAAAAGAAAAATGCCAAGAAAAGATCTAAGTGAGTATGATTAAATAAATCAGTTTTGATAGTTATGTTGATATGCTATTGGTTTATTTCTGGTTTTTCTGAACCAATAGTGTTACGACAGTTAGGCTGATCATAAATTTATTAGTCTTTACTGTGATTGTTCTACTCATTCTATACCTTATACATGCACTATTAGCTCAACTCGATATAATAGTTTCACTTCCGGCAATTTAAGTGCCAATATTTTCGTTAAAAAGTCTAAGCCATGGCAATTTTTGATATTGAAAAAGATGAATTACTTGGGCTATCTGATATTCAGTTAGAAGAACTAATCGCTCGTCTTTCAGAGGCAGAAGTAGCAGCACATGGTCATAGCCCTGCTAGGGTAAATTGGTCTGGATCAATCAATGCTCCAGATGATGGTATTGATGTTCATGTTAATGTTCCTGTAGAGCAATTAACTACAGGATTTATTGAAAGACCGAATACAATCCTTCAATCAAAAAAACATTCAATGCCGAAGACTGCTATTACAAAAGAAATGGTTATTGATGGTGAATTATCATCAACGATTTCTTTATTAGCCGCACAAGGGGGAAGTTACATTATTGTCAGCTTAGCTGATGATTGCTCTCCTCCAATGTTAAAAGACCGTATTGAAGCCATGCAGGATGCAGCGAGCAGAGATCCTAATGGCAGTAATTTGCATTTATGCTTCTTTGACCGTTCTAAATTAACTCAGTGGGTGCGCCAACATCCGTCAGTGATGTTATGGGTGAAAAGGAAGTTGGGTCGAGGATACTCTGGCTGGCAGCCGTATGGGGCATGGAGCAACCCACCGCAAGGAGCGGTAGATACGATAATTTTCGCACAAGGTGTGAAGATCTCATTGCCATCAGGAAAAGGTCAGAATCTTAGTATTGAAGATGCAATCGGACCGATGAGAGACCTTGTACGAACAACTAATAAAGCAATTCGTATTACTGGGTTATCTGGGGTAGGGAAAACGCGTATCGTACAGGCGCTTTTTGATGAAACTGTAGATACAGTTGGAACAGATGCTCTTGATAGAACAATTGCTGTTTATGTTGATACTGGTGCTAAACCAGAGCCGTCGGCTACAGTCATGTTGGAGAGGCTTATTTCTGAAAACCGACATTCAATTATGATCCTTGATAATTGTCCGTCAGACCTCCATGCAGATTTGGCTAAAAGGGTTTCTACTGCATGTGACAATGTAAAACTCATTACTATTGAGTACGATATTAGGGATGATAAACCACAGACCACAGAGGTAATTCACATAGAGACAGTTGGACCGGAAGTCGCTGAAAAATTACTGCGTCGTCGTTTTCCTAATATAGGCGAGAATAATGCTCGTAGGGTAGCAAAGTTCGCAGATGGTAATGCAAGAGTCTCTTTGGCAATAGCTGAGAGGGTGGAAGAGGGTGAAAGTTTGGCTCAACTATCCGACGCTCAATTGTTTAACCGTTTATTCGATCAACGTAATCACCAGAATGATGATTTAAAGGAGCAAGCGGAAATATTATCTTTAGTATATTCATTTTCGATTTCTGATCCCGATGTAGGGGAAAGTGAATTAGAAGTATTGAGCTCTCTTTCTGGGTATCCTAAAAACCAATTATTTCGCACAGTCAAAAAATTAATAGATAGGCATATTGTACAAAAAAGAGCTCATTGGCGAGCTATTTTACCTCATGCTATTGCGAACAGATTAGCATCGTCAGCACTTGATAGTATCCCCACCGAACAGCTTAGGGCAACCTTTGAAGCATCGAACAATCAACGTTTATTAATGTCATTTGCTCATCGGTTAGGGTTGTTACATGACCATCCTGTCGCCATCGAGATTGTTGAAAGTTGGTTACAACCTGAAGGACTGTTAGGGAAAATTCTAGAGCTAGATGATTCACAAATAAGGATGTTGGAATATATCGCTCCAGTGGCACCTACTGCATTGCTTGATCGAATAGAAGTCGAACTTTTAAGCTCCCAGTTCAAAGAAGTAATGCTCACTACTTCCAATAGAACCACCATAATCGAACTGTTTCAATCTGCTCCCGATGTTTTACGTTTAGCTTCTATAATTAAAATTCTGCAAGCATTAGCTTACGAAGCTAGTAACTTTGAGCGATGTGCTAAGCTATTAATTCTAATTGCGGATTATGAAGAAGAAAGTAGTAAAAACGATACCGCTAGACAAAAGCTGACAAAATTTTATCAGCCATATTTATCAGGCACCCATGCTTCTATAGAGCAGCGTATTGAGATTATGAATGAATGCCTTATTTCAGATATTATTGCTCGTAGATCTTTAGGGCTTAAAATGCTTTTAACTGCTCTTGATAGTGGTTTATGGTCAGGTATTGGGTTGTATGAATTTGGTGCTAAGCCTAGAGATTTTGGATTCGAACCTAACTACGATGAACTGGTTGAGTGGCGTCATATTTTTATTAATTTTGCATTGCAATTAGGGATTTCAAGTGACCTTGAGTTGAAAAACTGTGCTCGAAAAATTCTGGCGAATCAGTTTAGAGGAATGTGGTTTCAAGAACCGATGAGAGAAATACTTATCGATGTAGCTCGTAAATTGCATAATGACTCTCCTTGGGGAGAAGGTTGGATAGCCATTCGTTCAGTGATCTATTTTGATTATACTGAACATCAAAATAATCAAGAAGTTGAATCATTACCAGATAATCTGGCCGCTTTAGAAAAAGAGTTAAAACCAAATGAATTAATTTCAATAATAATGGCGTATGTATTCAGTAGCAGTGGGGATTATTGGGCGCTGGACGATGATTTTAGACTAGATACAACTGAAAAATATAGTAAATCAGAAAAACGCCTTGCTGATAAAGCACAATTATTAGGCCAAGAGTTCGCTTGCTCAAGTTATACGCTTGGTGAATTAGGCTCTAATTTATTTTCTGCTGATTGGATGCCATATCGAATAGCTTTTGGTAAAGGATTAGCTAAAGGAACATATGATCAGAAAATCTATTGGCAGAATCTTGTTGATGAGTTGAAGAAACATCCCGAAATTAATAAAGATTTCTCAGTTTTTAAGGGATTTATTGACGAAGTTGATTCTGTAAATAGAGAGCTAGCGCAGGAATTTCTTGAACAGTGCGCAAAACATAATGAACTTAGAAACGTTTTAGTTGCTCTACATCCACAACGAGAATTTACAGTTAATGATCTGAATCGCTGTATGACAATTTTGGATGATCCAGATATTAGGCCAATCATGTATGGTCCGATTTTGTGGAGGAAAGAATATGGAGATTTACCAAAAGAGTGCATTCTTGACCTTACTTCAAGGCTTTTAAGTAAACCAAATGGTGATGATATAGTTTTAGATGGCCTTAGCATGAGGTTACATGACGAAGATGAAGCAATCGATACTCTTGGTGCTGAATTTAGATTACTTGGTCTGAAAGCTGGAATATCGCGACTTAAGAGGAATGATAATGACTCTGGCGGTATGAGCGATTATAACATGGAGCGTGTGATTAATGCTGCTTTACGTTTTGATGGTAACGAATCGGAAAAACTAGAGTGGTTAAATACTATTTTTGAGGTAATTGACAATAGCTACGGTTGTATTTACTCATTTGCAAATGTTATTGGAAAGACTGCGTCATTGATGCCAGACGAATTTCTTTGTCGTGTTTTTGAAGGGGCCGATAGGCAAAAACAGTCACGATTATATTTTATCCGTAGTGATGATAGGAATGGTTCTGCTCTTGAAAAAATAGATATGAATTTACTGCTTGAGTGGTGCCGTACCAAAAATGATAGCAGCATATTTGCGGCTGTAGCGACAGGCATATACCTTTGGGTAAAAGATGAGATTACATCAGCAACGATCTTGTCTGAGGTGGCAATCAAATTATTAGAACTAGCACCTGAACCAAAAGTTGTTTTAGAAGCTTTTGCAGCGCGTACAGCTCCATCTAGTTGGTCTGGTAGTCTGGCAAATATAATGCAATCTAGAGCAGATGCAATTAGCCAGCTAATTACCCATGAGCGTACCGACATTTCTATAGCTACAAAGTCGGTGAATGAAAAACTGATTCGCTGGATAGAGAATGAAAGAGTCCGTGAACGTAAGGATGCTGAAGGACGTGAACAGCGATTTGAATAAACAGGATATAGAAAGTTGCTTAAGACATTTCATATACGGTTCATTGCTCAATTCAATTACTTAATTCACAGGGTATAACTGGCCCTGCTTGAGGTAAATATATTACTCAATTAATCAGGTGGATAAATGTTGGCATGAGGTAAGGCTAAGTAAGAGCCGTAGTCAAGAATTGGGTAAGTGATTAACTGCAATTGTATTAGCTTATATTCGAGCAGCGTAGTACATATTAAAAACTGACGGTCAATATAGAGCAAAAAGGATATAATTTTAAATTGTTTGATAGCCTGAGAAAAAATCAGCAGTCGACCCAAAGCGAACCCCTAGTAATTAACAACGAAGGACAATAATCGTGTATTTAGCTGAGTTAACCATTACCAATTTTAGATCATTTGGCCCTGACGGCATTACAGTTAAATTTCGCGAAGGGTTAACAGCGCTTGTCGGTGAAAATGATTCTGGCAAGACAACAGTAATTGATGCACTGAGATTCCTTCTCGGAACAACTGATCAAGAATGGCTTCGATTTAGCGATGATGACTTTCACAAGTCAAGTGAAGGTAGTTCTGAATCAAGTGAAATTAAAATATCAGGCACATTTAAAAAATTAACCTCCGGCGATAAATCAGGATTCGCAGAATATTTAACCTATGGAGTTAATCAGGGAGATGAACCTATCCTACACCTTACGCTCACTGCAAAGCGCATGGGAATTAGGGCTGGTAGGCCATATATCTCCACAGACTTTCGCTCGGGTAAAAATGGTGAAGGTCCAAATCTGGATAACAACTGCCGTTTATTACTTGCAGCTACATATCTAAGGCCTCTTCGTGATGCTGAACGAGAGCTTTCCTCTGGTCGTAACTCTAGGCTTTCGATGGTGTTAAATTCGCTCGATGGAGCAGAAGTAGGCCTGTTGTTTGATGCGGCAAGTACTGACCTATCTTCATTTAGTTACGATGACATTAAAAAGCTGGGGTTACTAGGACTGGGTGACTTATTCAATAAGCTGATTGAACATCACCCGCATATTGAGAATGGGAAATCCAAAGTTAATAGTCATTTAGACGAACTGCAACTTCATGGCGACTCAATAAAAAGTTCGATATCAGTTAGTCAGAATGGCTCTGATTCTCAGAGGCTTAGGCAACTATTAGAAAAGCTAACTCTAAATGTGGATAATACACTTGGGAGAATGGGGCTAGGGTCAAATAACATCCTCTTCATTGCATGCGAATTAATACTTTTAGCCGATAATCAAGATAATTTTCCATTACTGTTAATAGAGGAGCCAGAGGCTCATGTACATGCACAGCGTCAACTTAGGTTAATTCAGTATCTTCAGAAAATAGTTAATTCAAAAGAAGATAAAGAAAACAAACCACAAATAATAATCACTACCCATAGCCCCAATCTAGCATCAGAGGTTGATCTTAATAATTTAGTTATTATTCGAGCTGGCAAGGCTTTTTCTACCGCTGACGGTGAAACTGAGCTTGATTCAAGTGATTATAAATTCCTTTCACGTTTTCTAGATGTAACTAAAGCAAATCTATTTTTCGCCCGTGGTGTCATAATTGTAGAGGGCGATGCGGAAAACATTTTGATGCCTACATTGGCCAAGTGCATTGGGAAAGATTTTACGGAACATGGAGTTTCTATAATCAATGTCGGAGGCGTTGGACTGCGGCGATACGCTAAAATATTTATGAGAAAAAATCCTGATCAAGATGGAATACAACCTACGCCTGTTGCTTGTGTCACCGACTTGGACGTTATGCCAAACTGTGGTCCCTATATTATTAAGATCATCAAAGACGATAGTGATTGGCCAACATTAGGGAGTGGAGAAGAGAGAAAGTGGCGCGCTAAGAGGGATTTTGAATTAACGGGATTAAATGAACATAAGGAAAAGATTAAATGCAAGGCCCATGGGCAGAATGTTAAGTCCTTTGTAGCAGATGAGTGGACACTAGAATATGACTTAGCATTTTCAAACAATAACGCTTTGGCTGAAGAGGTCTACATTGCAGCTCAACTAGCGATATGGGATGAGGGGGGGAATTACTCTGAAATTACTGATAAGGAAAAATTTGAGAAGGCTCAAACCAAATACGCAGCCTTAAAGGAAGACGCAGAGCAACTTGCTGTAGAGAAGAGTTGGGACATGAATGAAGTTTTAGCTAGTAAAGTCTATGCAATGTATGTCACAGGCTCTAAAGCTTCAAAGTCCATCGCGGCACAGTATTTTTGTGGAATTATCTTGGACAAGATAACTCGTGAAAAAACATATGATTTAAGGACTAAGCTTCCGAGCTATGTTGTTGATGCAATAGACTATGTTACATCGAATCTTCATATTGCTTCAGGGGGTGAGATTCATGAAAGTTGAACTACCAAAGATTACGGATGATGATATTACTTGGGTGGTGAAAGTATTAGGCTTACCCGATGATGCCTTTTCACCAGAAAAAGATGGCGGTGCAAGAGAGCGAATACTTAAATCCCTTAGCGAAACATTGGATGTATCGGCTTGCCCCGGTAGTGGAAAAACAACTTTACTTGTTGCAAAGCTGGCGATACTTGCACGTAACTGGCCTTATCGACGTCAAGGTATGTGTATTCTATCGCATACGAATGTGGCTAAAGAAGAAATTGAAAAGCGCCTAGGAGGAACGGAAGTCGGCCGGGCGCTTTTGTCATATCCACATTACATTGGAACTATACATGGGTTTGTTAATGAATTTATGGCTCTCCCTTGGTTGAGATCAAAAGGATTTCCCATAAAAGTTATTGATTCAGAGTTTGCATATAGTTGGCGTTGGAATAAATTAAAACCTTGGACTAGGGAAAACGCTGAAAAAGTTCTTGTACCTAAAGATGTGATAACGGCTACTAACAGTCAATTTTCTATTGGTCAAGTGCGTTGGGGAAAAGGTGTACTGGGTGTAGATACGAAATCATATAAGGACATGTCAGACTCTTGTCGAGAATCTATCCGAAAATTCGGTATTCATACACATGATGAAATGTTTATGTGGGCAAATGATCTTATGGATTATTCACCTTCCATGAAACAACATATCCGAGGCCGCTTCCCCCTTGTATTCCTTGATGAAGTTCAAGATAACAGTGAGGCTCAATCATCCATTCTTCACAGAGCATTTATAGAAGGTGATGGCGCGGTTTGCCGTGTACGATTCGGGGATAGTGATCAAGAAATATTCGATCATGCTGGTGAGGTTAACAGTGCAAAAACTGATAAATTTCCATCAAATGAAGTTAAGTATGACCTCCCAAATAGCCATCGCTTTGATCAATCAATAGCAAATTTAGCTTCTCCTTTATCGGTAGGCAAAATGAGTTTGACCGGCCAAGGGCCAAAGGTCGGTTCATCAAAAGATGTAGCACACGCTATATTTCTAATTGACGAAAATAGTACTGGGGCTGTTTTAAAAGCCTATGGGCTTTACCTGCTTTCAGTATTTGATGAAGAACAAGAATTGTTGGATCGATTAACCTTTACCGCTGTTGGAGCTGTACACCGAGATAAAGATGGGTCTGAAAAAAACAAACCCCACAATTTATCTCATTACTGCATTAAATATGATCCAGATATCGCGAGTAAAGACCCAAAGCCTAAAAATTTTTTGCAATATGTCAACGCTGGCCATAGGTTGGGAGAGAGGTTAGCTACAGATGGAACTGGAGGTGAATCATTCACTACAGTTGAACGTATTTCTATGGGGATAATTAACTTTGCTAAAGAGGTATCAACCCTATTCGATCCAAAACCAAGACAAAGAAATCATCGATTCATTTTGGAGTTGCTAAAGGATGACCGTGCGAATTATGATAAATACCTCAACCTTATGAGCTATTTCGCTGTTGGCCGAAATTTCCCTTCGGAGGCTGATTGGAGTACCACATGGAAGGATATTGTAATTGATGTCGTGACTTCTATATCTGGGGTAGCTCCGCAGAGCGACCACCCTTTTCTAGGTTATCAACTATCTGAAGATTTTTCTTCAAACCATATTGGCACTAGGAACAATATATATACTGTAGAAAATGACGGACGGAAAGTGAATATTAAGTTAGGTTCAATTCATTCTGTAAAAGGCGAAACGCATACCGCAACTTTGGTATTAGATACATTCAATAAATCGCATCATTTAAAAATGATTTTTCCATGGATAAAATGTAAACCCAGAAATAAAATTTCTGATTCTGATATAAAGCGATTAAAGCTTCATTACGTTGCTATGACACGGCCTTCACATCTCCTTTGCTTGGCAATGAAAAGGAGTTATATCGAAAATAAGAGTGGAGAAATAAACCAAAAGGAAGTTGACGCGTTGAAGAAGCAAGGATGGAGTAAAATAGCTATTGTCGATCGCACTGGTAGGTGTGATTGGTTGTGATGTAACTAATATCTACTTCTAGCTGTGAATTCAACTAGATATGAGTATCGCTCCGTACTGTTATAGTGCCAACTAAATTTAGCTGGCACACACAAATTACCCAACTAGCGATATCCCTCTTATCCCGCCTTCAATAATACTTCCCCTGTCAGCCTCCTCAATAAAATCAGCCCACCATTGCATCATAGGTCGCCTTTGCTCTAAGTAATCACTGCGGTTATAAGCGCGTCTAACTTCATTTTTATCAACGTGGGCGAGGGCGGCTTCGATAACATCGGGTGGGAAGCCTTGCTCATTGAGTGCGGTACTAGCAATTGAGCGTAGGCCATGAGAAACCAATACACCACCGAATCCAGCGCGTTTTAACGCAGCGTTGACGGTTTGGCTGTTCATCGGTTGGGTAGGCTTGATACGGCTAGGAAAGATAAACTCACGATTACCACTGAGAGGTTTCATTAGCTCTAGAATAGCTAAAGCAGCTTCAGATAACGGAACGGTATGTTCACGGTTCATCTTCATTCTAGCAGCAGGTATCTTCCATTCCTTGGTATCAAAGTTGATTTCATCCCAACGGGCTTCAGCGGCTTCAGCAGGGCGCGAGATAGTGAGTAGCTGCCACATGAACAGACATCGAGTAGATAGGCTAATACTAGCTGTACGCATTGTCTGCATGAGCTTTGGTAGCTGATCAGGAGGAATACTTGGCATATTCTTTTTCTTGGGTTTTTCAAAAGCTTTGCCAATGTTGATACTTGGAACGGCATCAATTAAGCCAGTATTTTGAGCATAGATCATCACTTCGTTAATGCGCTGACAAAGGCGGCGGACGGTTTCTAATGCACCTCGTGCTTGAACCGGTTGTATTGCTTGAACCAATATATGGGCTTTGATATCGGTAACACTAATATCACCAATAGCGGGGAAGACATCTCTTTCAAGTGAACGCCAGATATCATTACCATAATCTTCGGTTACGGTGGACTTCTTCACTTCCCACCAACGTTCAGCAACTAGTTGAAAGGTATTTGCCTTAGCTTCTAAGCTGTTACGGACTTGCTCTTTATGGTGATCTTGTGGGTCTATCTGCTTAGCGAGTAGTGTTCTTGCTTCAAGGCGGTAACTACGTGCATCAGCAAGACTGACGGCAGGGTAAGACCCAAGGCTCTTTTTAGCTCGTTTTTTAGTGAGAGGGCGAATGTAGCGAAATGACCACAGCTTGCTGCCATTGGATTTAACCAATAGTTCTAATCCATCGCCATCATAGAGGACATAATCACTCTGTTTTGGCTTTGCTGCATCGATCTCTTTTGCTGATAAGGGTTTGGTTTGTCTTGCCATTTTTGATGTTCCATTGTTTTTAGGCACCTCAAAAACTATAAAGGTTAACGAGGTGCCTATCAAGGTGCCTAAGATGATTGGATTTAATTAGGTGACATCAGACTGCGCAGGACATAAAAAAGCCCGCAACTCATTGAGTTAGCGGGCTTTTTAGTCTTCTTTGGACGTCCTTAGAAGATAATTTGGTGGAGCTGGCGGGAGTTGAACCCGCGTCCGAAATTTCTACATCCTCGGTACTACATGCTTAGTCTAGTCTTTGAATTCATTTGCCAGCTGCGGACAGACACGCCACCAACAAACTATCCTGATTAAGTTTAACGCTTCAACCCCAGGCAAGGCATCCACGCGATCTCTTTTGGGTTTGACCTCTCTTGATCCCCGTCCTAAGAGCGGAGGCTAGGGAGAGAGGGCTCTAAGCAGGTTATTAAGCTGCTAAAGCGTAGTTTTCGTCGTTTGCGACTATTTTTTTGCGGCTTTTTACGAGGCCAACCGCCCCTCGGCATGCACCTTGGGTTTCGCAAATCCCGTCGAATCCAGAATCAGCCCCAAGTTGTTGAGCGCAGTATAACAGAAAAATACTCTATAAAGCTAGAGGTTAGCGATTAGAATGTTTCATTATACGTGCTTTATCGAGTTGCCATTCACGTTCTTTAATATCAGAACGCTTATCGTGAGATTTTTTACCTCTGGCAACGCCGATTTTAACTTTACACCATGCATTTTTCCAGTAGAGAGAAAGTGCAATAACGGTATAACCTTCGCGGTTAACTTTACCGTAGAGTGTATCTAATTCACGTTGATTTAAAAGTAATTTTCGGCTACGAGTTGGGTCGCACACAACGTGCGATGATGCAACAGTCAGCGGTGTGAAGTTTGCACCGAATAAATAAGCTTCGCCGTCCCTTAAAAGAACGTAGCTATCTCCAATGTTGGCTTTGCCTGCACGGAGTGATTTGACTTCCCAACCTTGCAGGGATAGACCCGCCTCGAACTCCTCTTCGATAGAATATTCGTGGCGAGCACGCTTGTTCATAGCAATTGTTGCTGAACCGGGTTTATATGGTTTTTTCTTTGTCATAGTGCAATCATTATACTGTAAGCTGAGTTGAAAGAAATCTTTCTAAGCTGATATTTTTTTGATTGTGCAAATCTTGCCCTATGTGGGTTTTGTTTTTTGTTTAACCAATCAAAGATGGTATTATACGCTCAGTTTTTGGGGATAGGAATTGATATGCCACAGATTAGTCGCTCTGCGTTGGTCCCTTTTAGCGCAGAACAAATGTATAAACTCGTTAATGACGTTATTTCATATCCGAGCTTTTTGCCGGGGTGTGTAGGTAGCCGAATTATTAGTCATAGTTCTGAAGAAATGACCGCTTCTGTTGAAGTGTCAAAAGCAGGCATTAGCAAAACTTTTGTCACAAAAAATGTGCTAGAGGATAACAAGTGCATTCATATGCAACTTGTGGAAGGGCCATTTAGTAAATTAGCTGGTGGTTGGAAATTTATTCCTTTAAGCCCTGATGCTTGTAAAATCGAGTTTCACCTTGATTTTGAATTTACAAATAAATTGATAGAACTTGCATTTGGCAAAATTTTTAAGGAATTAGCTAATAATATGGTTCAAGCCTTCACTTTAAGAGCAAAGGATGTATACAGTGTCTGAGCTGAATATTGAAGTGACATATGCGCTTCCTGAAAAGCAATTTTTGCTATCAGTAAAAGTGAAAGAGGGGGCGACAATAGAAGAAGCAATACTAGCTTCTGGTATTTTAGCTCTTAGAGATGATATTGATCTTAAAAAAAATAAGATTGGTATTTATAGTCGCCCTGCTAAATTGACAGATTTAGTGCAAGATGGGGATCGTGTTGAGATTTATCGACCTTTGATTGCAGACCCAAAAGAATTACGTCGCAAACGAGCGGAAAAGTCTAAAGAAGTTAAAAATAAGTAAACCGATTATACGTAGCGAACCGAGCAAAGCTCGGTTTTTGTCTTTAAATTTATTTATACAAGTTGAGTCTAAATAAATTTTTAATAAAGATACTCATAATAACAACCCGCCTGAATAAGTCCTTCATAAAACAGGTTGTTACTATCACACTAGGTGGTTCTTAGTGTTTGTGGTTAGTCAGCTGTTTTAGTTTCTGATGCTTTTGTTTCAGCAGCTTCCATTGATTCCTGCGCGGCAAGATTTTTCTCGTTTTTGATGTCAGTAAGAATACCATTGCGATCAAAAATCAGAGTCAAAGTTTCTTGCTGAACTGGGTCATGCCCTAGTTCTTGGCGGAAAACATAATACCAAGTCTGAGTACCAAACGGGTCAGATAACATTGGCGTGCCCAAAGTATAAGCGACCTGTTGCTGTGTCATTCCTTTTTGGATCTTAGCAACATCTTTCGCTGTGAGGTAATTACCTTGGTTAATGTCCGGGTGATAGACAAGACGTTCCATCATTGAACAGCCCGTAGACATTAATGCGAGTGATAGTGCGGCAGCAGTTAACAATTTATAACGCATGGATATCTCATTCCTTTTGGAGTCAGAACATCAATGATAATCGACATTGATACAATTTAAAACCTTCCTTATCGACTCTAAGACCACATGAGCGTAAAAAAGTTGTCAAAAATTATGCTGCAAGTAACTCTTTTGCGTTGGCTAGTGTATTTTTGGTGACTTCTGAACCTGCCAAAAGGCGCGCAAGCTCTTGTAATCTAGATTTTTTATCTAATAGCTGCATATGAGTTTCAGTTTCAACGCCATTAGTTTCTTTGCTTACATAAAAATGATGATGTCCACAACCTGCAACTTGAGGTAAATGCGTTACACACATGACTTGAGTTGATTCACCTAACTCACGTAATAACTTACCAACAATAGCGGCTGTTGGTCCGCTAATACCCACATCGACCTCATCAAAAATTAACGCTGGAGTATCCATTTTCTTAGCGGTAATAACTTGAATAGCTAGTGCGATACGCGATAGTTCACCACCTGAAGCAACTTTAGCGAGCGCCTGATGTGGCTGACCTGGGTTCGTTGTAACATTGAATTCTATCTTACATGCACCATCAGCCTGCAATTGTTCTGGTATAAATTTCACATCAATAGTAAACAGACCATGAGGCATTGAAAGTTGATGCATACTGTTGGTAATTAGTGTGCTTAACTCTTGGGCATAATGCAGTCGCACATGGTGTAAACGCTCTGCACAAGCTAATGCTTTTTGATGATCGATAGCAACTTGCTCGTTTAAAGTTTCACAATCTTCGTTTTGATTAGCAATTTGTTCTTGCTCAGTCAATAACTGTTGAAATAGTTCAGGTAGTGCCTCGGGGCTAACATGATGTTTTCGAGCTAAGCTAATTTGTTTAGAGATACGTTGCTCAAGTTCAAATAAACGGTTGGGATCAAGTTCGTATTGATCGCAATAATGTTTTATTTCATCACTGACTTCACTGACTTGTATTGATGCTTCTTCAAGCATATCGAGAAGTTCTGAAAATTTCGGATTGAGAGCAACGAGATCAGTCAATTCATTTTTTGCCATATTTAATAAACTAATGACGTTCGTATCATCATTTTCAGATAGTATGTGCGTAGTTGTTTGACCAATAGATAAAAATTGCCCATGATTAGCGAGTTGTTTATATTCTTGGTCTATCTCTTCAAATTCTCCTTGAACAGGAAGGAATTCGTTCAGTTCTTTTAGATGATATTCCAGCAACTGTTGTCGAGATTCACGCTCTTGCATTTCTTTTTGAAATACGGCTAATTGTTGGCAGGAGTCGTGCCATGTTTTCCATGCTTTTTTCATTTGAGCAAGTAGTTCTTGCTGGTTTGAATAGGCATCAAGCAGGGACTTTTGATGAGTGTTATCTAGCAAGAGTTGGTGCGCGTGCTGGCCATGAATTTGGATCAGTAATGTACCGAGTTCTCTAAGTTGTGATAAAGGTACAGAAACGCCGTTAATAAAACCTCGGGAACGGCCGTCAGGAGAGATAGTCCGACGTAATAAGCACTCATTTTGGTTATCAAGTTGGTGCTCAATAAGCCAATTAGCAGCCATCTCAGCATCAACTAAGGAAAAACGGGCACAAAGATCAGCACGCAGTGCACCAGGGCGTACCATATTGGCCTCCCCCCGATTACCTAAACATAGGCCAAGAGCATCAATAGCAATGGACTTACCCGCACCTGTTTCACCGGTTATGGCTGTCATACCATTACGGAAATCAATTTCTAATTCACGTACGATTGCAAAATTATTGATTGTTAGTTGGGTAAGCATCTGCGCTCTCCTGTAAAAATACACACCTGTGTTTTAATACAGTGTATGACTGTTTTTTTATACAGTAAAGAGGCAGAGTGAAAAAATTAAAAAGTTTTTTTAGCCCAGCCTAATTTTGAGCTTAACGTATTGAAATAATTGTAATCTTGTGGATGAACTAAATTAAGATTTTTATTACTACGTTTAACAATAACTTCCTCTCCATCCTGAATAGGGAGCATAATTTGGCTGTCACAGCTGACTTCATAATCAATATTTGTTCGTAAAAACTTCAACCGAATACTGCTGTCGCTGCTAATCACCAGTGGTCTGGAGGATAAGGTATGTGGAAACATTGGAACTAATACAATAGCATCCAAGTTTGGGGTTAAAATAGGGCCACCTGCGGAAAGAGAATAAGCTGTAGAACCTGTTGGTGTGGCGATAATCAAACCATCAGAACGTTGAGAAAAGGCAAATTTTTCATCAATGTAAACCTCGAATTCGATCATATGCGCAACTTTGCCTGGGTGCAGAACAATCTCATTAATTGCGGTGCTTTTACGTGCTTTTTGGTTAGCTTTAATGACTTGTGCTTCTAGTAAAAAACGTCTTTCTTCGCGGTATTTTCCTTCAAGAACACTTGAAAGTTGTTGCAATGCATTATCAGGGTCTAAATCAGTAAGAAAACCGAGATTACCACGATTTACACCGATCACTTTATTATTATACCGGGATAAAATACGAGCAGCGCCAAGCATATTGCCATCCCCGCCAACGACGACAACTAAATCAGCCTGTTGGCCTATTTCAGTTAATGTACCCGTGTTGGCATTAGCTAATTTTAAATCTTTAGCAACTTGTTTATCGATAATGGCATGATAATTTTTTGAAATTAACCAATGGTATATTAATTCATGAGTTGCCAATGCTTCAGGATGCCTAGGGTGCCCGACAATGCCTATCGTTTTAAAATGTGGTAGTGCTGTATTATTGTCCTTTCGCATACTTTTTTGGCCTCTGATTGTATGACTTCCCTTGAATCCCTGTATTAGATCCCCATAATACTCTCATATATGGGATTAATGCTAAATACGCGGAGATATTCATGAGTAGTAAAGACCAAAACATGCATGATGAGCAAGCTTTTGAACAAAATGAATCACAAAAAGTTCAAGCTGAGCAAGAAGCCAGCGTTCAACAAGCTGATGAGTTACAAGCAGACGAACAAGCGTTAGCCGCGCGTATTGCTGAGCTTGAGCAACAGTTAGAAGCTTCACAAAAAACTGAACGTGAAGCGATGTTACGTGCACACGCCGAAATTGAAAATATTCGTCGTAGGACTGAGCAAGATATCGAAAAGGCACATAAATTTGCACTGGAAAAATTCTCAAATGAATTATTGCCAGTGATTGATAACTTGGAACGTGCAATAGAAGCTGCTGATCACGAAAGTGAAGAGTCTAAAGCGATGTTAGAAGGTTTAAATTTAACGTTAAAAACCTTTTTAGATGCAGTGGCTAAGTTCGGTATTGAGCCTGTCAGTGAAGTGAATGTGCCATTCAACCCTGAAGTTCACCAAGCGATGACGATGATTGAGTCACCTGATCACCAAGCTAATCATGTGATTGATGTGATGCAAAAAGGGTACACGTTAAATAACCGTTTACTCAGACCTGCAATGGTTATTGTGTCTAAATAATCGATGAAATGGGATACGTGAGTATCCCATTTTTTATTGTCCGCAATTTGAAATTATTCGCTAATTACAGGTGTCCAATCTATAGGTTTTTTGCCTTGCTGAGCTAAAATTTCATTTGTTTGTGAAAAATGCCCACAACCTAAAAACCCGCGATGAGCAGAAAGTGGGGAGGGATGTGGGGCTTTCAGAACATGATGGCGTTTAGTATCAATAATTTTACCTTTTTTCTGGGCATGAGAGCCCCAGAGTAAAAAGATCACGCCCTCGGTATTTTCATTAATTGCTTCAATAACTTTATCTGTAAATGTTTCCCAACCTAAATGTGCATGGGAATGGGCATTGCCTTGCTCGACGGTGAGGACGGTGTTAAGGAGTAAAACACCTTGTTGAGCCCAACTGAGCAAGTACCCATGATTAGGCCTTTGAAAGTCACTAATATCTTTTTCTAGCTCTTTATACATATTGACTAATGATGGTGGTGGCTTAATTCCTGGGAGTACGGAAAAAGAGAGGCCGTGAGCTTGCCCTGGCCCATGGTAAGGGTCTTGCCCAAGGATAACAACTTTAATATCAGAAAGCTCGGTATACCTAAATGCATTAAAAACGTCGTCTTGAGCAGGATAGATAATTTTACCATTTTTGCGTTGTTCTGCTACATAAGCCAACGTTTCTTTGAAGTAAGGTTTTGATTTTTCAGGGCCAATAACATCGTGCCACGTAATGGAGTTTGACATGAAATATTCCATAACAATGAATTTAAGAAGGAACAATTATATGAACCAGTTGATAGCTATAAGCTTACTGGTTCATGAGGGAGAGATAAAGCCCTGATATTGAGTATTAATCTTTAAAAAAAATTGAAAATATATAAAAATAGTTAAAAAAGTGAATTATGAATTTTGATTTAAATCATAATGTTGGGTTGGTTGAATTAGTTACTAAGCGGAATAATTGATAAATATCAAAGAAAATAGGGGATCTAGCTGGTATAAAATACCTATATACATTGGTTAGACCAAATATCCAATTACAAGTTTTCATAAGATTGATGGTTAATGTAGCTTCGATTTATTAAGCAAATCGAATGCAATCTAGCTCGAACGTGGAGGTCGACATGATTACAGGTATTCAAATTACTAAAACTGATAATGCAGCATTGATGAATTCGTTTTGGTTACTGGATGACGAAAAAAATGAAGCTCGTTGTGTTTGTGCGAAAGCCGATTATAACGAAGGGCAAATCGTTGCTAAAGACGAATTAGGTGCTTTTGAGTATCGTGAAGTTCCTTTAGAAATGAAACCAACTGTACGTGTTGAAGGTGGTCAGCACTTAAATGTTAACGTATTAAGTCGTGAAACATTAGAAGATGCAGTTAAAAACCCAGAAAAATATCCACAATTAACAATCCGTGTTTCTGGTTATGCAGTGCGTTTTAATTCATTAACGCCTGAACAACAACGTGATGTTATTACTCGTACTTTCACTGAAAGCTTGTAATAAATATTAAATGTAATTACATCTAGTAATGCATAATAAATTCTAAAGCCATTGTTACCAATGGCTTTTTATTTGTTCCTAATAAAGTTGATTATTTCCCACCTTGGTTATTTGTATTTCAATATTCTTCCAACAAATACACTTGTTAGGGAGAATTCATGTCACTACCAACACTACAAACATTATCAAAAAAAGATGAATATATTTTTGTTAGAGAAAACTTAAATATTTATTTGCAGCACCAACATCAAGAAATTAAACCTTGTATAACAGATTTATGGCCTAAAGAGATATTAAGAGAAGACTTCTTAGGAGGTCATGCACAACAAAATGACTATATTTTGGCTCTATTAGCGCAAGGTGCTTATCATAAAAATTGGCGGAATATTCAGGGTGTTGAAAGATTAAGTAATAAAGAGATTTTTGATCTCGGAATTAATGCGGAACTATTAAACGACGAGCAAACAGGTTTTCAAGCTAATATCTGTCGATTTAATGATTTATATATTCTTTGTTTTGCTGGTACTAACGATATTATCGATTTTTACAGTAATATTCGTCAAGGCCTTGGTTTTTATGAGTCTCAATATTTTCAAGCTGTTGGTTTGATGAATGTTTTATTCAATGCAGTTAATGGAAACACAATTTGTACAGGGCACTCATTAGGTGGAGGATTGGCATCAATAGCGGCGTTAGCGAGTCAATCACCCTGTATCGCATTCAGTCCTGCAGGGCTGGCAAAAAATACTATTAATAATATTGGGATTGATTATCACGTTGCTGAAAAAATGGCACAAGAAGGGTTGATACGTTATTACACGGTGCAATATGATTGGCTCGATGGATTACAAAACTCTTTACCGATCCCTTCTGCGTTGGGAAATTGTATTAAAATGGCTTATAGCGAACATAGCTCTTGGAAAAATTGGTTACCCACCCGTTTATTAACAAGAAGTTTTATTGCTCATTCAATGCTTAAAATTATTAGGGTTATGTGCAAACATAAGCCATGGAATAATTGGAATGCAATCACAGGTGAATATAATAAGGTACAAGAAATACCACTAGAAATATTTCCAACTAAAGAAGAAAAACAGGAAATGAGTTGGCAGGAATGTTGTGAAAGTGCTATCAAAAAAGGAAATATAACGGAGTTTTCAGCACTTTTATCATTAGACCACAAACCTTGTGACATTAGTTTATTGGCACAGCAATCAGTCAGAACAGTTAATGGGCAATTTATGGCAGCCCTAATGGAATCTCAATATGGTCAAACAATTAAAATGTTTCAATCCAGAGGCCAAAAAAGTATTTTGCATTTAGCTGCGCAAAATGGCCGTCTTATACAATCGCAACTTTTATTAAAAAATGGATTAACAGTGAATATTAAGGATAGTTTGGGGAACACACCTTTACATGATGCGTTAAATAGCCATGCACTTGATGTTGCTACATTACTATTGGAAAATGGAGCCGATTGGCGAATTAAAAATAATAAAGGCTTAGATTGTAAGGATATACTTGGTAGCCATATTATTAAGTATGATTTGCTAACTCATGAAGGCAAACAAATGCGAGATAAAGTTTTTCAAATGATGGGCTAAATAAAAAACGGGCCTAAACCCGTTTTTAGTGACTAGCTTTTATCGCTAGCTGTTGGTATAGAAGGGCTAGCAGGAGTACGACGTTTACCAATATTTTTCTTATCGCGATGGCGTACTTTTTCTTTTTTCTTAGCTTGTTCTTCTTTTTTCTTTTCTTTACGCTTAGCAAGCACTTTCTTCGACGGTTTTGGCTTATTTAGCATCGCTTCTGAAGGGGCTTTAGTTGTTGGACGTAAAGAATCAACCACACGAATTTTGATAGGTTCTTCAATATAACGAGTAATTTTACCCAATAATGGGAAGTCATGCGCTTCGACTAAGGAAATTGCGGTTCCTTTACGTCCAGCTCGGCCGGTACGGCCAATACGGTGCAAATACACATCTGCAGTTCTAGGTAAGTCAAAGTTAAAAACATGGCTAACGTTTTCGATATCTAAGCCACGGGAAGCAACATCTGTTGCAACGAGTACTTTAACTTGGCCATCAACTAGGCGACGTACCGCTTCATTACGCTTAGCCTGCGGCATTTCACCTTCAAGATAACAAGGTTCGATACCCGCTTCACGTAACCATTGGACTAATTCGCGCAAACGCTCACGCTTACGCACAAAGACGATAGCTTTGGTGACTTCATCTTGTTTTAACAAATGGCACAGTAATGCCGTTTTATGCTCTAGAGTGTCAGCACGGTAATGAAATTGCTGAATTTTTTTACGTTCACGGCGTGAAGGGTCGGCGTCAATTTCAATTGGATCTTCTAATAAGCGCTCAGCAAAGTCACGAATAGCTTCGCCTTCAAGAGTTGCAGAAAACAGCATGGTCTGCTTGCGCCAGCGCGTTTCGCCTGCAATTGTTTCTATGTCATTGGCAAAACCCATGTCGAGCATGCGGTCAGCTTCGTCGAGGATCAAAATCTCAACTGCACGGCAGTCAAAGTTTTCTTCTTTAATATATTGGAGTAGACGGCCTGTTGTTGCGACGACAATGTCTTGATTTTCACTGAAAACTTCAGCGTGATTCATATAAGCAACACCACCCGTGATTGTTGCAATATCGAGGTGATTATGGGCACATAATTCTTTTGCTTGGTCAGCAACCTGCATGGCTAATTCACGAGTTGGCGTGACAACTAGAACGCGAGGCGGCCCTGATTTCTTTCTAGGGAAATCAAGTAAATGTTGGATCGCAGGTAGTAAGAACGCGGCGGTTTTACCTGTACCTGTCGGAGCTGAACCTAATACATCGCGGCCATCCATTGCAGCAGGAATAGCTGCCGCTTGAATCGCGGTTGGACGTTGATAGCCTTTATCTGAAAGCGCATCAATTAGGCTTTCATCAAGTTCAAGTTCAGTAAAAGTGGATGCAGTCATGATATACCTCTATTTGGGGCGCTGATTATAAACAGGTTAGCAAAATTGTTCACCTGAAAAAATCAGCTTTGCTCAAGTGTATCTGTTTTCACTGTGGACAGGGAGCGATATATCAATGTATGTGAGTGAAATATAGAGAAGATAAATAATTGAAGGAGGAAAGAGCTTTTCCTCCTTCATGCTTATCTAACTTAGCTAAGTATATTAATTAACCATGTATGATAAGGAATACCAACTAAGTCAATGAGCACGGCACCACTGAGTGGCACAATCATGAAAGCTTTCATTGACACTTGTTTGTAACGTTCACAAACAGAGGACATATTCGCCATTGCATTTGGCGTCGCACCTAAGCCGTGCCCCATTAGGCCTGCACACATTACTGCGGCATCGTAGTTTTTGCCTAATAAGCGGAAAATGACAAAGACAACTAATAGAATTAAAATAATCACTTGCGCCAATAGAATGGTGAATAATGGCAAAGCAACAGCTTTTAGCTCCCATATTTTCAATGACATCATCGCCATAGTCAAAAATAGGCCAAGCGAAACTTCAGAGATAAGGTCAACCGACTTTTGGTTAATACGGAATAATTCTACTTGGTCATTAATATTGCGAATAACAATCGCAATGATCATTGCTCCAACATAGCTCGGCAAAGAAAACCCGGTTGCTTTGGTAAATTGCGCTGAAGCGAATTGACCAATAACCATAATTCCAAGAACAAGTGCTAGCATTTTTAAAAAGGCGTGAGCATCGATGGATTCAATTTTTCCAGCAATGGTTTCAGGAACTTGAACTCGCTCAACATTTTCATCAGCTTTAATCTGCACGTTAAATTTCTTAATTAAGAACGTTGCAATCGGACCACCAAGTAAACTTCCTGTAATTAGGCCGAATGTTGCTGCGGCAATTGCGGCAACCGTTGCGGATTGCACGCCAAGGCCCTCAGCCATGCCACCAAAGGCTGCTGCACCACCATGTCCCCCAGTAAGAGAAACGCCACCAGCCATGATACCAATAACGGGATCAACACCGAGTAAATGAGCAAGGCCTGCACCAAAGGTGTCTTGGAAAATAACCACAAACCAGCAGATAAACAGGTAGATAAAGAGTAACCGACCACCACTTTTTAAAATACGGAAGCTGCCGTCAATACCAATAGTGGTAAAGAAAGCGACCATTAAGAAGGTTTGTAAACTGGTATCAAAATTGATTTCGGCCAGATTAAATGATTTGAGCCCCCAAATAATCAAACTAACCAGAAAGCCGCCAATGACGGGAGAAGGGATACAAAAGCGCTGTAGCCATTCGATACGTTTCTTTAAGTGGATCCCCATGAGTAAGCAGATCACCGTTAGGAAGAGGGTGGAGAGTGTGTCGAGGTGTAGAATCATATTTTTCCCTTTTTAACTGTTGTCTTTCACGCTACAGCGTTGTTGGCCGCGCTCCGTTACCCTAGTCACATACTTTTGTAGCTCCTAGGGATAACGTCACTTGCCGCCTAGCTGTAACGCGAAATTCAATAGTTAAAAACCATTAAGTTATTGTGTTACGGCTAGTTTGATAATCAACTTCAAAGCTATTTTTATTGTGGTGTTTGAAAATTAATAATCTTAACAGCGTGAGAAACAGTGTATTTATCAGTCGAGTTGTTGTGTTGTTTTATTAGAATAAATATTGGTATATCAAATAAGCCGCGAGTTTGGCGGTATGGTTGTCAATATCAAATTCAGGATTACATTCTGCGATATCAAAAACCGCAATTTTTTGGCTGCTCTTGATAATGGCAAACAATTCATCAAAAATTTCAGTAGAAATGCCTTTTGGTGCTGGTGCACTAACGCCCGGCGCAATAGCAGCAGAAAATACATCTAAATCAACGGTGACATATAAATAGTCTACTTCGTCAATAAATTTTTTAATTTTTTCAATCGCTTGAGGTAGCTTGGAATAAGCGAGTTCTTTATCGCGGATATATTGGCAACCTAGCGTATCTGCGGTATCGAATAATACTTTTGTATTGCCATGATCTGCGATGCCTAAACATAAATATTTGAAAGAGCGTTGGTGTTGCTGGCACAACATGGCTGATTGTAAAAATGGAGTGCCAGAAGTGGCGACAGGGGCTTCACGCAAATCAAAATGTGCATCAAAGTTAATAATACCAATCGTTTTACCCGCTTGATGTTGTTCAACGTAGTCAAACAGGCCCTGGAAGCTCGCAAATGCAACTTCATGACCGCCGCCAAGGACAATCGGTTTTTGGTTATCAGCGAGGAGAGCGATAAGTTGGTCGGATAAACGGCGTTGTGCTGCTTCTAAATTGCCATCATCACAGCGAATTGTACCGACATCTTTGATTGCAATTGGTTGATGAATAGGCAAACCTGCCAGTTGATGACGAATTGCATCAGGGCCTGCTTTTGCACCTTGGCGGCCTTTATTGCGTCGAACGCCCTCATCAGAAGCAAAACCAATTAATGCAAACTTGGCAGGTGTGTGTTTATTAATGACTTGGTGGATGCGCAAATGTTCTTGTGTTTCACCATCTGTGCGCCCTTGCCATTGGAAAGGTTGTGTCATAGTTACTCCAAGTTAATTAATTTAGTGATGTTATGCGCTGTTTGGCAGGTGTGCGTGATAAATTCATCCACGCGATGTGTAGAGCGAAATTCAGGTGCCATAACTGAAACGACAGCTAACACATCATTACCTTTGAAAATCGGTGCAGAAACACCCAGTACGCCTTCATCGATTTCACTCACAGACATGCCGTAACCTTGTTTGCGTATCTGTTGTAAATCTTGTTGTAGCTTTATTTTTTGTTGTTCAGTGGTTAACTGCTTTGTATGAGCTTCAAGTACTTGGTTTTGATAGAGTTCATGACGAAAAGCTAACAATGTTTTCGCACTTGCTCCTTTAACTAAAGTATTGCCCCGGCCAATAATAAAAGAGCAGCGCAGCGCTTGTTCACTCTCAATCATGTCGACACAAATGGTCTCTCGTAAATTTGAGGTGATAATCGCCACGGTTTCTTGGGTTTTTTTCGCTAAAGTTTGCAGTTCTTGTTTAGACGCGCTCATCAATAAACTGTGGTGATAGTATTTTTCTTGATTTTTGATACTCTGCGAGCCAACACAGTATGTTCCATATTGTTTTGCGTGAGATACAAATTCCCAATCTATGAGAATTGTTAGTAAACGATAGACGGTTGATAATGGGATCTCTAACGCTGATGAGATAGACTGTGGCGTCACTGGAGATGCGCAAGTTGTGATGTAAGACAAGATGTCTAAGGTTCTATTTATACTGTTCATGGCATCTCCTTTTTTTCGAACTTATCAGTAAATTTTTTTCGTCTCAAATATAATTCTCATATTATGAGAATTATATTGTAGCAAATAGGTTAAATTATGACTTTTATTTGCTTAGTATGAGAATGTTCGAACAAGTATTAGCCAATTAGAGTGTTTGCATGTGTAAGCAAAAAAAGAATTACCGTAAAGGCGGTTTTACGTTTAAACAGTTTTTTGTGGCTCATGACCGATGTGCGATGAAAGTGGGGACGGATGGTGTGCTATTGGGGGCTTGGGCTCCTGTAGACGGTGTTCAGTCTGTATTGGATATTGGTAGCGGTAGTGGGCTAATAGCATTGATGCTAGCACAAAGAAATGCAATGTTATGTGTTGATGCCGTCGAGTTAGATAGTGACGCGGCAGTACAAGCACAAGAAAATTTTATTGAATCCCCATGGGCGGATCGTTTACATGTCATCAATCAAGACATTGTGAGTTACAGCCAGTTGTCATCGGTTCAATATGATTTGATTGTTAGTAACCCACCTTACTTTGAACCTGCGGTTGCGTGTCGGGATGAAAAACGAGACCAAGCGAGATATACCGCGACATTAACTCATGATGTATTACTCGAAAGTGCAAAATCCTGTCTTACATCTCATGGACTATTTTGTTTAGTGTTGCCCTATGAAGTTGGTGAAAAAATACAGAAGATGGCTGAGAATTCAGGTTGGTTTACCGCTTTTCGCGTCAATGTTAGTGATAAACCTACAACGGTCTACCATCGCATGCTATTGGGCATTCAACTGCAAGAGATACAAACACAAGTGACATCGCTGGCACTCAAAGATGAAAAGGGTGAGTATACCGATGAATTTTGTAAACTAATTCAGCCATTTTATGTGAAATATTAAAGCTGGCTCAAAGGCCAGCCTTAGCTCACGTTATTCAGGTTTTAAAATAGTGGGGCCTGAATTAGGAAGTGGTTCTGGGTAATCCAAGGTGTAATGTAATCCACGGCTTTCTTTGCGTTCTAATGCACAACGAACCATTAATTCAGCGACTTGAACTAGGTTACGTAATTCAAGTAAGTTATTTGAAATGCGGAAATTTGCATAGTAGTCGTGAATTTCTTGCTGCAATAGATGGATGCGACGCAGTGCGCGCTCAAGCCGTTTTGTGGTTCTCACAATTCCCATGTAATCCCACATAAATAAGCGTAATTCATGCCAGTTATGTTGAATAACAACCTGTTCATCTGAGTTATGCACTCGGCTTTCATCCCATTCAGATAAATAGGGAATTTCGTCGATCTGTTTAATCGTTTTATTAATATTTTCTGCCGCCGCCCAACCATATACCAAGCATTCTAATAGAGAATTGGATGCCATACGGTTTGCACCATGTAAGCCAGTGTAGCTCACTTCGCCAATTGCATAGAGATTCGTGATATCAGTCATACCCGTTTCATCGACAATTACACCACCGCATGTGTAATGGGCCGCTGGGACGATAGGGATGGGCTCTTGAGTGAGGTCTAACCCTAAAGTCATCAATTTCGCATAAATAGTCGGGAAATGGTTTTTAACGAAATCGCTAGGCTTATGGCTAATGTCCAAATACATGCAATCAGCACCAAGGCGTTTCATTTCATGGTCAATAGCTCGTGCAACAACATCGCGAGGAGCAAGTTCACCGCGATCGTCGTGATCTGGCATAAATCGGCTACCATCAGGACGCTTGAGGTAAGCCCCCTCACCACGTAATGCTTCAGTTAATAAGAAATTGCGTGCTTGTGGGTGAAATAAACACGTTGGGTGGAATTGATTAAATTCAAGGTTAGCAACACGGCAGCCAGCCCGCCACGCCATTGCGATACCATCACCAGAAGAAATATCTGGATTCGTGGTATATTGATAAACTTTAGCCGCGCCGCCCGTTGCTAGAACAATCGTTTTCGCTCGAATGGTTTCAACTTGCTCTTTTTGGCGGTTCCATACGTAAGCGCCTAAAATTCGTGGCGATTCAGCCTCATTAGAAAGGATAAGGTCGACGGCATTATAGCGTTCTTTAATATGAATGCTTGGGTGGGCAAAAGCGAGGTCAACTAACGTGGTTTCAACTTCTTTTCCTGTGGCATCAGCATGATGGAGGATCCGCCGATGACTATGGCCACCTTCACGGGTTAAATGATACTGTGTTTCACCGCTTTCGGTAATTTCAGTATCGAATAAAACACCTTGGTCGATAAGCCATTGCACGCAATGTTTCGCATTGGAGGCAATAAACTCAACAGCTTCTTTCTGGCAGATACCTGCACCAGCAATTAGCGTATCTTCTACATGGGATTCGATGCTGTCAGTGTCATCAAAAACGGCGGCAATACCACCTTGTGCATAATATGATGCCCCTTCGCTGAGGCTGCTTTTACTGAGAATGGTCACTTGATGAAAAGGGGCGAGCCGTAAGGCAGCTGAAAGTCCTGCGACACCACTCCCAATGATTAAAATATCAGTGTAATGCTGTGTGGATTCGTTCATAAGTGTTTGCATGTATATAATAGTATGTATTGAGTTTTTTATGTTAGCCTATCGAGTGTCCTATTGCTATTAGTGGATGGTTGTTAAGGCACAGTATATTGACCTAGCGCTATTTACGTATTCAAATGCTTTTAGTGTGATAGCTATCGCATTCGCGCCTAAAATCTGTATGCTGTCTTATAGGCCTGAAAGAATATTATAGGCAGTTGTTTTAATAAGGATCTTTAAGATCGTCTCAGTAATTTTTTTATCGGTTTTGTAAATTTTTGACTATTTTTTTAGATTAAATTGAACTTCAACGAGTTCTACTACTCAAAGTAGTGCTTGCTTTAGGAAGGGAGAACATGATCAAGTTAACATATTATCGGCCTGAATTCGGGAGATACTTCCTGGAATGAGCGAGCAACTGACCGACCAGATTTTGGTTGAAAAGGTACAAAAAGGCGATCAACAAGCTTTCAACTTATTGGTGATAAAATATCAGCATAAAGTCGCAAGCTTAGTATCCCGCTATGTACCGCAAGCAGATGTGCCTGACGTTGCGCAGGAGTCATTTATAAAAGCTTATCGCGCCATTGGTTCGTTTCGTGGTGACAGCGCATTTTATACTTGGCTTTATCGGATTGCGGTAAATACAGCTAAAAATTATTTAGTTGCCCAAGATAGACGCCCACCTGCGTCGGACTTGGAAGCGAGTGATGCAGAAAACTTTGAAACCGCTGGTGCCTTAAAAGAAATTTCGAACCCAGAGAACTTAATGTTGTCTGATGAATTAAAGAAAGTTGTTTTCCGGACCATCGAATCGCTGCCAGAAGATCTTAGAATGGCAATTACTCTCCGCGAGTTAGATGGTTTGAGCTATGAAGAAATCGCAGAAATAATGGATTGCCCTGTTGGCACCGTACGTTCTCGTATTTTTAGGGCAAGGGAAGCGATTGATAATAAAGTTCAGCCTCTGATTCAACAGTATTAGTCTGTTAAATCAGTCAATTAAATATAATTGTGATGCAATTAACTGAAGGTAATTGGGCATGCAAAGAGAGAAACTTTCCGCAATGATGGATGGCGAAGTACTAGACTTAGAACTGGTCAACGCTATTTCACGTGATTCAACGTTAAAACAACGTTGGGAGAGCTATCATCTTATTCGTGATACTCTGCGTAACGATACTAATGAAGTCATGCACTTCGATATTGCAAGTAAAGTTGCGGCAGCATTAGAGAATGAAGCTGTGCGTATTAATCCTCAGGTAGTTGTCGAATCGCAGCCAGAGCCTGCGACTTGGGGGGCTTTCCCATTCTGGGGTAAAATTCGTCCTTGGGCGAGCCAGCTGACTCAAATTGGTGTTGCAGCTTGTGTGTCTTTGGCGGTTATTGTTGGGGTTCAACAATACAACCAAAGTAATGCCGTTGACTCACCGGTTGATGAGCCAATGTTTAATACTATTCCTGTTGGTAGCGGGGCGCCAGTTAGCTTAAATATCTCAGATAACCAATTATTTGGTAATGAGCAGCAAATTCAACAAGTTGAGCAACAAAATCAACGTATTAATGCGATGCTGCAACAGTATGAAATTGAAAGACGCTCGATGCTTAACCAGCAATATCAAGAGTCTGTAAAACCTGCGTCTTCAGCAGGAGTTAAATTGCAATAATGAACAAATGGTTATCCGTCATCTGCCTGACGGGCAGCCTGATTATTTCTAATCAAGCTTCGGCATCTGAACTAGATGCCGATGTTCTTTTTAAAGAAATGGGAAATGCTGCCCAGAACCTCTCTTACGAAATGTCTTATATGACATTCAGTCCGCAATCAATAACACCTGTACGTTACCGCCATGCCATCATTAATGGTGAACCTGTTTCACAAATGATCCAAATGGATTCATCGCGTCGTGAAATTGTTCAAAAAGGCAATAGCATCAGTTACTTTGAACCTGGTTTTGATGCATTCAGCTTAAATGGTAAATATATAGTTGATAATTTACCATCAGTAGTTTTTGCCAATTATCAACAGATTAAACCTTATTATAATTTTATTGATGCAGGGCGGACCCACATTGGCGATAGGCCAGCATTAGTAATTCGCATAATATCGAAAGACAATTCTCGGTTTAACTATGTAGTATTGATCGATGAAGAAACGAAATTGCCATTACGTATCGACCTTCTCGATAATAATAGCCAAACATTAGAACAATTTCGTGTGATCTCGACGGTGCTAGATAGCCAAACAGTTAAGGATTCATTACTTGCGTTAAGTAAAGTGAATATGCCGCCATTATTGATTTCCCCTAAAAATGGAAATCCTTCCTTTAAGTGGCAAGTTGGCATGTTACCACCTGGTTTTGAAGAAATATCCCGTTCTTCGCGAAAATTAGCTGAAGATGACGTGGTAGAAACCGCAATGTTTAGTGATGGTTTATTTACCTTTTCTGTAAATGTGACAAAATCGACTAAAGGCCCGTTACTCGATCAACCGCTTCAAAATGGGCGTCGAACTATTTACACAATGACGCAAAAGCAAAATGTCATCACTATCATTGGTGAATTACCATTAGCAACAGCACAAGTGGTAGCAGGTAGTATTCAGTTTCGGGAGTAAATTATGGTAAAAGAGTGGGCAACAGTAGTCCGTTGGCAAAACGGTAGGGCTTTATTGCGCTATGGTTCTTCATCCGGCTGTGGTAGTTGCGGTGCTCGTAAAACCTGTGGTTCTTATGCTTTAAGCAAAATTGGGCCAAATACGGAACATGAATTAGAAATCGCAATTGAACAACCACTAGTTGAAGGGCAGAAAATTGAAGTGGGCATCCCTGAGGGGAGTTTAATTCGCTCAGCGCTGTTAGTTTACTTAACACCCATTTTGGGGTTGTTTATTTTTGCAGGCTTAGCGCAGGCGTTTGATTTTGAGCAGTTCTGGATAGCGATTTCAGGTGTAATTGGTGGTATTATTGGTTTTTATGTCGCGCGTAGGCTAGCGTCAAATTTGCGCGATGATGAAGCTTTTCAACCTGTTGTTTTACAGATAGGGTTGCCTCCGAGCGAGCTTTCAGTACAAATTAATTGCTAAATTTCAATATGTTGAGTTAGAAGGTTAATTTGATATTATCAATAGAAAGGGGAACATATGTTTCCCTTTTTTGTGGATTAGAATTAATTAACATACAAATAGTATTATGGCTAATAAAGTCATTAACATATTTTGTCTGTTTTGAGTTAGAAATTACAATAGATTGATTATGGCTATAAGCGTGGTTGATGTGGTTTGTATTAATGATGAATTATGACGACTAACCTATTAACCTGATGCAGGTTTACAGTTGTTTTACATTGAATCTTTGTGTTAGCGGGTTCTTATATGTAAAATGCTGCTAATTAACAATCTTGTGATAATCATAGCATTTTAGTTTTGTCGCGATACTTGCACAAAACTGATTTTGTAAGGCAATTTAAAAGAAGATATTACCTTGAAAATCAATAATATAAGAAACTTTTCCATCATTGCTCATATCGACCATGGTAAGTCGACCTTGTCAGATCGCATTATTCAAATTTGTGGTGGCTTAACCGACCGCGAAATGGCGGCACAAGTTTTAGACTCGATGGACTTAGAGCGTGAGCGTGGGATCACTATTAAAGCACAGAGCGTGACGCTTGATTATAAAGCGTCAGATGGTGAAACTTACCAATTAAACTTCATTGACACCCCGGGTCACGTAGACTTCTCTTATGAAGTATCTCGTTCATTAGCAGCCTGTGAAGGTGCTTTGCTGGTGGTTGATGCAGGGCAAGGCGTTGAAGCTCAAACCTTGGCAAACTGTTATACCGCTATCGAAATGGATTTAGAAGTGGTTCCGGTTTTAAATAAAATTGATTTACCCGCTGCAGATCCTGAGCGTGTTGCTGATGAAATAGAAGATATTGTTGGCCTTGACGCGCATGATGCAGTTCGCTGCTCTGCAAAAACAGGTATTGGTGTTCAAGATGTGATTGAACGCCTTGTTAAAGAGATCCCACCTCCGATTGGGGATGCGGATGCGCCTTTGCAAGCACTTATTATTGACTCGTGGTTTGATAACTATTTAGGCGTTGTTTCATTGATCCGTATTAAAAACGGAACATTGAGAAAAGGCGATAAAATTAAAGTGATGAGCACCGGGCAAGTATATAATGCAGATCGCCTCGGTATTTTCACACCTAAGCAAATCGACCGTGATGTTTTGAGTTGCGGTGAAGTGGGCTGGTTAGTTTGTGCAATTAAAGACATCACTGGTGCCCCAGTTGGGGATACGCTAACAGGGGCTCGTAATCCAGCAGATAAAGCATTACCTGGTTTTAAAAAGGTTAAACCACAGGTTTACGCTGGTTTATTCCCAGTCAGTTCTGATGACTATGAATCATTCCGTGATGCACTAGGTAAGTTAAGTCTAAATGACGCGTCTTTATTTTATGAGCCAGAAACTTCTACTGCGCTAGGTTTCGGTTTCCGTTGTGGTTTCCTTGGCTTACTGCACATGGAAATCATTCAAGAACGTTTAGAACGTGAATATGACCTTGATTTGATTACCACTGCGCCAACTGTAGTGTATGAAGTGCAGCAGACCAATGGTGATATCGTGTATGTCGATAGCCCATCTAAGCTACCGGCATTGAACAATATTGAAGAATTACGCGAACCAATCGCAGAGTGTCATATGCTGATGCCTAAAGAATATTTAGGTAACGTTATTACACTTTGTATTGAGAAACGTGGCGTTCAGACCAATATGGTCTATCATGGTAATCAAGTATCGTTGACTTATGAAATCCCAATGGCAGAAGTGGTATTGGATTTCTTCGACCGCTTAAAATCAACGTCTCGTGGGTATGCATCTTTAGATTATGCATTTAAACGTTTCCAAGCATCAGACATGGTGCGTGTTGATGTTCTTATCAACAATGAGCGTGTAGATGCTTTGGCCTTGATCACTCACCGTGCGAATTCTCAATATCGCGGCCGTGAACTGGTTGAAAAAATGAAAGAGTTGATCCCGCGTCAGCAGTTCGATATTGCGATTCAAGCTGCGATCGGTAACCACATTATTGCTCGTTCTACAGTTAAACAACTGCGTAAAAACGTACTTGCTAAGTGTTATGGCGGTGACGTTAGCCGTAAGAAAAAACTGTTACAGAAGCAAAAGGATGGTAAGAAACGCATGAAGCAAGTTGGTAACGTTGAGCTACCACAAGAAGCGTTCCTTGCTATATTGCATGTTGGTAAAGACTAAGTTTACAAGGAGTCTCAATGGCTAACACCTTTGCCTTGATCCTAACACTGGCAACATTAATCACTGGGATTATATGGTGTTTAGACAAGTTTAAATTTGCACCTGCGCGTAAAGCAAAACTTAAGCAGTTACAGGATGCAACAAATGGCGCAGTGAGTGAGGCGGATGTGGCAAATGCTGTCCGCCGTCCATCATGGCTTGAAACAGGGTCGTCTATTTTCCCTGTGTTAGCGATTGTACTGATTGTGCGTTCATTTATTTATGAGCCATTTCAAATACCTTCAGGGTCAATGATGCCAACGTTGTTAGTTGGCGATTTTATGTTGGTTGAGAAATTTGCTTATGGTTTGAAAGATCCAATCACACAAACGACATTAATCGAAACAGGTAAACCGAAACGTGGTGATATCGCAGTTTTTAAATACCCTAAAGATCCTAATGTTGATTTTGTAAAACGAGTTATTGGAATGCCGGGTGATAAAATTATTTATAACCCAGATGCAAAGGAACTCACAATTTACCCTAATTGTGCAGATAACAAATGTACAGAGACCTTACCTATTGTTTATGGTCCTCTGGCGCCGAGTGAATGGACAATGTTCCTTGATATCGGTTCTGTTGTTGATAACCAAAAGGGCAATTATGAAATTCCATTAGACCAACCTCTACCAAGAAATGCATTGCGTCAATACGAACGTAGTGAAAAATTGGATACGGTTGAGCATCAAATTTTGATTATTCGTCAAGCAATTACGGAAGCAAAATATTTGCAACCAGGTATGCCGAAGAATGAATGGATTGTTCCTGAAAAGCACTACTTTATGATGGGTGACAACAGGGATAATAGCTCTGACAGCCGTATGTGGGGCTTTGTGCCGGAAGAGAATTTAGTTGGTCGCGCGGTATTTATTTGGTTAAGTCTTGATAAGCAAGAAAATGAATGGCCGACAGGTATTCGCTTTAGTCGAATTGGTCCACTATAATTTGGTTAGTGGGTCTAACTAAATGTTACAAATACGGGTTTTCGTTTGAAAACCCGTATTATCCGAAGCATTATTGTTTTACCCAGTGTACAATATAGATTAATTAATATTATTGGCTCCCCAATTATTAACTCTCCCATTTTAACTTATTGTAACTAATGGACTTTTATAATTAGTTTCACTGAGCTGCAAAAAATGCGAGAGGATTCGGAGTCAGTGCAAACGCAACAGTTTTGTAAAATGGTGCATTTTACAGGTCTGTTGCGTGTGCTTTTTTATCAAATAAAAATGGTTGGGCGCACATGAACCCCTCTTTAATAGAAAGATTACAACGTAAGCTTGGTTATCAATTCAAACAGAACGAGTTATTAATCCAAGCATTGACACATAGAAGTGCAAGCAGCAAACATAATGAACGCCTAGAATTTTTAGGTGACTCGATTTTGAGTTTTGTGATTGCAAATGACTTATACCACCGTTTTCCAAAGGTAGACGAGGGGGATATGAGTCGTATGCGAGCAACGCTTGTACGCGGAAATACATTAGCAGAAATCGCACGCGAATTTGAACTCGGTGAATGTTTACGTTTAGGACCGGGGGAATTAAAAAGTGGTGGTTTTCGTCGCGAATCTATCCTTGCTGATACTGTTGAAGCACTGATCGGTGGTATTTTTTTAGATAGTGATATCCAAACGATCGAAAGAATTATTTTAGATTGGTATCAAAGTAGACTGGTTGAGATCAGTCCGGGTGATAAGCAAAAAGACCCGAAAACAAGGTTACAAGAATATTTGCAAGGACGCCATTTACCACTACCTAATTATTTGGTTGTTCAGGTTAAAGGTGAAGCTCACGATCAAGAATTTACGATCCACTGCCAAGTCAGTGGTATTGACCAACCGATTAATGGCGTTGGCTCAAGCCGTCGTAAAGCGGAGCAAGCAGCAGCAGAGCAAGCATTGAAAATTTTGGAGCTTGAATGAGTGAATTACAATCCCACTGTGGTTTTGTTGCCATAGTTGGACGGCCAAATGTCGGTAAATCGACATTATTGAATCAATTACTGGGGCAAAAAGTTTCGATTACTTCGAGAAAGCCACAGACGACTCGCCATCGTATTATGGGGATCCACACAGAAGATAATTACCAAATTATTTATGTTGATACCCCAGGACTTCATATTGAAGAAAAACGTGCAATTAACCGTTTAATGAATCGCGCTGCATCCAGTTCAATTGGTGATGTTGAATTAGTTATTTTTGTTGTTGAAGGAACTAATTGGACCGCTGATGATGAAATGGTACTGACTAAGTTATCTAGCTTGCGTTGCCCTGTTATATTGGCAATTAACAAAATTGATAATGTGACTGATAAAACGATACTGTTGCCACATATCAGTATGATCAGTCAGAAAATGAATTTTTTAGATGTTGTTCCTATCAGTGCAGAAAAAGGTACTGGTGTGGATACAATTGCTAAAATTGTTAAACAACATATACCTGAAGCTATTCATCATTTTCCTGAAGACTATATTACTGACCGTTCTCAGCGTTTTATGGCATCTGAGATTATCCGTGAAAAGCTCATGCGTTTCTTGGGTGATGAACTGCCATATTCGGTAACCGTCGAAATTGAACAATTTAAGGTAACAGAAGCGGGTATTTACCATATCAATGGCTTAATTCTTGTTGAGCGTGAAGGCCAAAAGAAAATGGTTATTGGTAACAAAGGGAGCAAACTGAAAACCATTGGTACCGAAGCGCGTATCGATATGGAAAGAATGTTTGATAACAAGGTACACCTTGAGCTTTGGGTTAAGGTTAAATCTGGCTGGGCTGATGACGAAAGAGCATTACGTAGCCTGGGTTATGTTGACGACCTAAAATAGTAGGTGGCAAAGTGAGTGGTTGGCAGCGTGCGTTTGTACTCCATTCAAGGCCTTACAGTGAAACGAGTTTATTGCTCGATTTTTTTACTGAAGGCGAAGGAAAAATACGTTTACTTGCAAAAGGCGCTCGCCGTAATCGTTCACCATTAAGGGGCTGTTTACAGCCCTTCACACCTTTGTTAATCCGTTGGGGAGGCAAAGGTGAAATCAAAACCTTAATTAATGTCGACCCTGTGTCTTTGGCTCTCCCTTTAACGGGAACCGTTCTATATAGTGGTTTATACCTTAATGAATTAACCGCACGTGTATTAGAATTTGGTACACCATATTCCTCACTATTTTTTGATTACCTCTCATGCTTACAGATCCTTGCCGCAAGTGAGCACACTCCCGAATTTGCATTGCGTCGGTTTGAATTGGCTCTGCTTTCTTACCTTGGTTATGGTGTTGATTTTTTACATTGTGCTGGCAGCGGAGAGCCCGTTTCTGACACAATGACTTACCGGTATAGAGAAGAAAAAGGGTTTATTGGTAGCTTGGTTGTTGACCAGCTTAGTTTTACGGGTAAACAACTTAAGGCATTGGCGAGTCGAGAATTTCCTGACGCAGATACGCTCAAAGCAGCAAAACGTTTTACCCGACTTGCTTTAAAACCATATTTAGGCGGTAAACCTTTAAAAAGCAGAGAATTATTTCGACAGTTTACTTACTCGCCAGTTACACATAACAAACAGAGCTAAAATTGTTTTTCATTTTATTTTTTATCTAGTTTGTTACACCTCGATTACTACAATATATCCTTTTCTCATGTGTCTTTTTAGCGGAACTGGCTCTTTCAGACAATACATTTATTTCACTGGTACAAAATCTTACGAAGCGCTTCGCAAAAATAAAATACAAATACTGAAACAGGATATACAGATTGGAATTTGCTTCGAATGGTGAGAGATTTATTCCCTCAAAGGAGAAAATTACAGTAGGATAGTAGGTAGATGAGTTTGTTAGTGTTTATTAATGGGGAATAAAAAATGGCAGAGCTTTTGTTAGGCGTAAATATCGACCATATTGCAACGGTTAGAAATGCAAGAGGAACTCAATATCCAGACCCTGTACAAGCTGCATTTGTTGCGGAGCAAGCAGGCGCTGATGGCATTACAGTGCATTTACGCGAAGATCGACGCCATATTACAGATAGAGATATCACTCTGTTGAATGAAACTATTCAAACACGTATGAATCTTGAAATGGCGGTAACTGATGAAATGGTTGAAATTGCGTGCCGCATCAAACCTACTTTTTGCTGTTTAGTGCCAGAAAAGCGTGAAGAGGTAACCACTGAAGGTGGTTTAGATGTTGCGGGCCAAAAACAGAAAGTGGCTGATGCTGTAAAACGTCTGACTGACGCGGGCATTCTCGTTTCATTATTTATTGATGCGGATCATCAGCAAATTGATGCAGCACAAGAGTGTGGTGCACCATTTATTGAAATTCACACAGGGGCTTATGCTGATGCTAAATCAGAACAAGAGCAAGAGTTAGAATTTCGCCGTATTCGTGATGGTGCCGTATATGCGGCGAGTAAAGGTATTAAAGTTAATGCGGGTCATGGTTTGACATACCATAACGTTCAACGTATTGCACAGTTACCTGAAATTTATGAGCTTAATATTGGCCATGCAATTATTGGCCGTGCTTTGTTTAGTGGGTTAGCTCAAGCGGTTACTGACATGAAAAAAATCTTATTAGAAGCACGTAAATAATGGCCATTGTTGGATTAGGAACGGATATTGTTGAGATTGCTCGAATTGAGTCGGTGCTTGAACGAACCGGTGATAGTCTGGCGAAAAGAATTCTAACTGAGAATGAATTAGCCCAATATCAACAGCAATCAAAGCCAGCTCGTTTTTTAGCAAAGCGGTTTGCTGTCAAAGAAGCCGCAGCAAAAGCATTAGGAACAGGGATCCGTAATGGTTTAGCCTTTAACCAATTTGAAGTAACCAATGATAAATTGGGAAAACCATTATTAAGTTTAACTGGGGATGCATTGGAGCTGGCGAATCGGTTAAAAGTTACGCATTACCATGTTTCTATTACCGATGAACGTCACTATGCATCTGCTACAGTTATCATAGAAAGTATTTCTTGAATCAATGTAATACCGAGCTGCCAGTAAAAATCACTGGCAGCATTTAAGGATAACTAGGTAAATAATTGGATATAAGTGAAGTTAAACCTAAATTTTATCGGCGTGATGAATTGCAACAAACTTATCCCAAAGCTGTTCTTCAGTTTCGATATGTTGAGGATCTGTGATGATTGTATTAGTAATTGGGCAAACGGACTGGCAAGTAGGTTTGTCGTAATGGCCTACACATTCAGTACATAGTGTTGAGTCAATTTCGTAAATTTCGTCACCCATAAATATTGCATCATTTGGGCATTCGGGTTCACACATATCGCAATTGATACAGCGTTTTGTAATTAATAAAGACATATCAGTGATTTACATTGTATTAAGTTAAAAACTAGTAACTTATACCTTGCACCTATTCGTTACTTTCGTTTGGTTCTTATATTTTTATGCCATGTATTTTACCTGCAAAGCCTGAAAAAAGTAACAACAAATCATAGTGTAGATGTTTTACATCATTTAAATGATAAATTTGTATTTTTAGCGTTCAATTTTTTGCTATACCAGAATATTGGTATCCTTTTCTGTTATTGTATTCACATCTGGATCGTTATTTTCTATTTTTAAATAATCAGTAAACTAGAATGTAATAATAAAGTGAATTAAGATAAGAATGTAAATATACCTATGCTAAATAATCGAAACTAGGGTGAAAGATAAGATTATTTATTTAAATAGACCTAATGTTAATAGTGTGGTGAAGTTTTAATGTTGATGATCTTATACCGCTTTTCTTTCTTTATTAAAATATGATTTTAAAGTTGATTATTTAAATAAGGGGCAAATTAATACCCCTTGTGACTAATTTAAGGTGTCATAAAATATACGTAATATAAGGAAGGTATTATATGATGCTATAGCTATGAGTTTTCCAGCTTTTATCTTTTTCAGCTTGACTGAATATATGGATAAGGCCATTGGCGATAAATAGAGTTGCCGATTGAATTGTACTTCCAACAGTAAATTCATCAACATAGAGTAGTTTTATGCCAGCTTTATCGTCAATTTCATATAATTCGACGATTTTCTCGCTTAAATTATATCCATATAAGTATTGTTTATTATCTACTGTATCATAAAATGCTTGAATATTACCAAGGTAGGATCTTAATTTGCCTTTTTGCGCAGGAGCATTTGGTTCAATTTTACCATTATCAGCCATAGCATAGACAACGTAAGTTTTATCTTTTGAGTGGCCTAAAAAATAATTACGTTTTGCGGCATTGAATGTCATTGTTGTTGGATAAAACTCTTCAAATGAACCGTCTTGTACCAATCTTCTAATGATAGCCATATATTTATTCCTTTTACTATTAATAATGAATAATAATTTGATTGCCTAGTTATCATAAATAAATAAGTTAGATTTAAAATAATCTTTATTATTAGTTCATTTCATATATCTAATAAATAGAATAAATATTCACAAAGATTGAAAGTTGTGATAAAAATAATAAAAAAGATAAAGGGTTGAAAATATGTTCGAAAATCTTGGTGTTCTTAACTTTTGGACTTACCTAGCTGGGCTTGTTTTAATCATTATCGTGCCAGGGCCTAATTCATTATATGTATTAAAAACAAGCACTTCGAGTGGGGCTCGGTTTGGTTATCGGGCTGCTCTAGGGGTATTTACTGGGGATGGGATATTAATTTTCCTGTCATTCATTGGTGTAGCTTCGGTAATCAAAGCTTCTCCAACATTATTTATGATAGTGCGCTATTTAGGGGCTGCTTATTTACTATATTTAGGTTGTAAGATTTTATATAGCACATTTATGCATAAGAAGTCGAATCAAGACGGCACTGACACTATTTCAATTAAAACTAAAACAGAAAACCATTTTACTCGAGCCTTAGTGCTGAGCTTAACAAACCCGAAAGCAATTCTATTTTATATTTCTTTCTTTATACAATTTGTTGATTTTAATTACTCTCATGCATGGGTGCCTTATCTTGTACTCGCGACGATCTTAGAATTAGTCAGTTTTTTATACTTAAGCTTATTGATTTTTAGTGGTTACTTGATAGCTCGTTTTTTACGTGAAAAGCAGCTCCTTGCAAAACTTGGAAATTGTACGGTAGGCGCTTTCTTTATGGGTTTTGCAGCTAAATTAGCGATTTTTAGCAATTAAAATTAGGTTGTTATTATAAAGGCAAAAGCATTTTAATTGCGGTCATTCTAACATTTAAGGATAATTACGTGTAAACGCATTGGTTAGAGGTAAGAGTGACACAAATAGAAATTGATGAGTATTGGATGCAACAAGCCATTGAACTTGCGCTAAAAGCACAAGATCTTGGCGAAATTCCTGTCGGTGCCGTCTTAGTGAAAGATAACCATTTGATTGCCTCGGGGTGGAATCGTTCTATTATTGACCACAATCCGACAGCACATGCTGAGATTATGGCTTTGCAACAAGCAGGGCAAGAGCTATCAAATTATCGGTTATTAGATACCACCTTATATGTCACGTTAGAGCCTTGTATTATGTGTGCAGGTGCAATGATCCACAGCCGTATTAGCCGTGTAGTTTATGGTGCTAAGGACTTTAAAACTGGAGCTTGTGGTTCTTACCTAGATATCATGGGGCAAGCAGGGTTAAATCATTATGTGGATGTTACTGGTGGTGTTCTAGAACAGCAATGTTCTTCAATGCTGAGTGCTTTTTTTAAGCTGCGTAGAGCCCAAAAAAAAGAACAAAAGCGCTAATATGGTAAATTTTAGCGCTCCCATTTTATTTCAGCATGATTTATAACGGCTTCTCAGGTGCTTTTAGTGGTGTGATGGGCGTTTTATCATCGGTTTCATCGGTATTTTGCGATGGATGTAGTGAAAGCAAATACTTTCCTAATGGTAGTCTTTTTTCTTCAAGTGTTTTAGGTGGTTGCGTTGCAGAACTCATTTTCCCTAAATGCGTAGTACTCACTTTTTCAGGAATAGGGGACTGATTTTGAATCGTTTGAGACTCAGCTGCTGTCAGGTTTTCTGGTGAAATTAAATAAATAAGTGATTTTTGTGCAATATCAAGTGCATGCTGTTTTCTTTCTTGGCTTTGTAAGTAACCAACTAAACTTTGATGATAACGACGAATATTCTCAACGTAACGATAAGCTTCGTGGCCACGTGCATAGCCATAAGTGAGCTGTGAGTAATATTTTTTCTGTGTCAATAAAGGTAAGCGAGCTTTCACATCTAACCACCGGTTAGGGTCTCCGCCTAACATTTCAGTTAATTTACGTACATCCTGCATATGCCCATATCCCATATTATAGGCAGAAAGGGCGAACCAGATGCGGTCATCTTCTTCGATGGTTTCAGGTAAACGTTCCATAATATAAGCAAGATAAGCGGCACCACCCTTAATACTTTCTTCCGGATCTAACCTGTCAGCAATACCCATTGTTGTTGCCGTTGGCTTGGTTAACATCATTAGCCCACGTACACCTGTAGGCGAAGTCGCTAAAGGGTCCCAATGGGACTCTTGCCATGCGATAGCTGCTAATAATTTCCAGTCAATCACCTGAGCATATTTTTCAAACAGCGGTTGATACTCGGGAAGTTTATTATCAATTGCCTTTATAAATGCCATTGTGTCGAAATAATCGAAGGATTCTACATGGCTAAAATATTTTTCATTAAGGCGTGCGAGTAATTCGGTTTCATGACTGAGATTGAAGAAGTCAAGTAACGCAGCGTCTAAACTGTTTTCTTTGCTACGACGCATATACCAAGTGATAGCATGTTCATCCAATAAATCAAAAGCTACGGCAATTTGGGGGTGAATACGTTGCTGTAGTGCAACCGCAATAGAGTCTTCTAACGTGTAGTCAACCTCGCCATCAGCAACCATTTCAAGGATTTGACTGGTATTGTATTTTGAAGTTTCTTCCCACTTTAGGTCTGGGTATTCTTTGGACAATTCTTTAAGTGTACTTGCATGAGCTGTGCCAGCGGTAACTAATAATTTGCCATTAATTTCATTGAAATTTTTGGGACGGTTTGTTCCTTTGCGATATACAAGTTGTTGAGTCACATTAAGATAGCTTGGACCGGTTTTCGTTTTGGCTAAACGGTCTTTGTTATACAGCAGGCCCGCTACCGCGATATCTGCATCACCATTTTCAAGGTCATCGAATATTTGCTCGAATGTTGGGCGGATGGTTATCTTGAGTTTAACTCCTAGGTATGAGGCAAAGCCTTGAGCCAGCTCGTAGTCAAACCCACGCAGCTGTTTTTGCTCATCAATATAGATAAGTGGCGAGCTAACGGCACTAATACGTAATTCACCTTGAGAAATAATTTTATTAATTTGTGAATTTTGTGTATTGGGCCAACGGACGTTAAAACCGATGACCATAGTAGCCAGTAGCGCGATGACCACGACAATTAAATAGTTAACTTTTAAGTTATTCAAATAATAGTTTCTCGTGCATTGACTGGTGCTGTATGTCCATAAAAGAGTATGGCTAAGTAATGGTTATAATTCCAGTAGTCGGCTATTTTGCTCAACATTTAGGAAGGGTGCAACCTATATTATCGTATTTAGCACAGAATAATATTTAACTAATCGCTTTATTTTTAATCACGCAAACGGTTTCGTATTGATGAACATTGCTCTATAATGTGTTCCGGTTTCCCTGCTTTCATGTTCAGGGCTGGCGTTTAAAAGAGAGAAATTAAGACGATGGAAATTTTGCGTGGTTCACCTGCTCTATCAGCATTTCGTATTACCCGCCTTTTGGCACTGTTTGTAGAAAAACAGCTTCCTGTCACGGATATCTATGCTGAGTATATGCACTTTGCTGAAGTTTCGGCGCCGTTGAGTGATAGTGAGCAAGGCAAACTGAGCAGTTTGTTAAAGTACGGCCCTTCTCTGGCAGAGCACGACCCATTCGGTAAGCTTATTTTAGTGACTCCTCGTCCGGGAACTATTTCTCCATGGTCTTCAAAAGCAACAGATATTGCACACAACTGTGGTCTTAATCAAGTCAAGCGTATTGAACGCGGAGTTGCTTATTATGTCCAAGGTGATGCACTGACCCAAGAGCAGTGGCATGAAGTGATCGCTATTTTGCACGATCGCATGATGGAAAGCATTTTCTCTTCTTTTGAACAAGCGAGCGCATTATTTGTGCAGCACCAGCCAGCACCAATGAAATCTATTGATGTGATTGCGGGTGGTCGTATTGCATTGGAAACAGCAAACAGGGAAATGGGACTGGCATTAGCTGATGACGAAATTGATTACCTGTTAGAGGCCTTTGTCGGGTTAAAACGTAATCCAACGGATGTTGAGCTCTACATGTTTGCTCAAGCAAACTCAGAACACTGTCGCCACAAAATCTTTAATGCAGATTGGGTGATTGATGGCGAAGAACAGCCTAAATCTCTGTTTAAAATGATTAAAAATACGTTTGAAAAAACACCTGACCACGTTTTATCGGCATATAAAGATAACGCAGCCGTGATGGAAGGTTCGCCTGTTGGTCGTTTCTTCCCTGAGCCTGAAGGGCGCACTTACCGCTATCACCAAGAAGATGCTCATATTTTAATGAAGGTAGAAACCCATAACCACCCAACAGCGATTTCGCCTTGGCCAGGCGCAGCAACAGGCTCTGGTGGTGAAATTCGTGATGAAGGCGCAACAGGTCGCGGCGCGAAGCCAAAAGCAGGTTTAGTCGGTTTTTCGGTTTCTAACCTACGTATTCCTGGTTTTGAACAGCCTTGGGAAGAAGATTTCGGTAAACCAGAGCGCATTGTGACCGCTTTGGATATTATGATGGAAGGGCCATTAGGCGGTGCGGCATTTAATAATGAATTTGGTCGCCCTGCGTTATTAGGTTATTTCCGTACTTATGAAGAAAAGGTCAATAGCCACAATGGAGAAGAGTTACGTGGTTATCATAAGCCGATTATGTTAGCGGGGGGCATAGGAAATATCCGTGCAGACCACGTACAGAAAGGCGAAATTACGGTCGGTGCAAAACTCATTGTGCTCGGTGGTCCTTCAATGAATATCGGGTTAGGTGGTGGAGCTGCATCATCAATGGCATCGGGCCAATCAGATGCAGACCTGGATTTTGCTTCGGTACAGCGCGATAACGCAGAGATGGAACGCCGTTGCCAAGAAGTCATCGATAGCTGCTGGCAACTTGGTGATGATAACCCAATTTTATTTATCCATGACGTAGGCGCAGGCGGTTTGTCGAACGCAATGCCAGAATTGGTCAGTGATGGAGGCCGTGGTGGGCGTTTTGAGTTACGTAAGATTCTCAATGATGAGCCAGGAATGAGCCCATTGGAGGTCTGGTGTAACGAATCTCAAGAACGTTATGTAATGGCCGTTTCACCAGAGCAGCTTCCTGTGTTCACCGCAATTTGTGAGCGTGAACGTGCGCCGTTTGCAGTGATTGGGGAAGCCACTGAAGAACGTCATTTGACATTAAATGATGAACATTTTGCTAACCAACCGATTGATATGCCACTGGATGTTTTATTAGGCAAAACGCCAAAAATGTTGCGTGATGTAAAAACATTAAAGGCGGAACCGGATTCATTAGACAGAACAGCGATTAATTTAAATGAAGCGGTGAAACGTGTCCTGCATTTACCAGCCGTAGCTGAAAAAACATTCTTAATTACCATTGGCGACCGAACCGTTACAGGCATGGTTGCTCGTGATCAGATGGTTGGCCCATGGCAAATTCCTGTCGCTGACTGTGCAGTAACGGCTGCAAGTTTAGATAGCTACTATGGGGAATCCATGTCTATTGGTGAAAGAACGCCAGTAGCATTGGTGGATTTCGCTGCATCAGCACGCATGGCCGTGGGTGAAGCATTAACCAATATTGCATGTTCATATGTGCAAGATTTAAAACGCGTTAAATTGTCTGCAAACTGGATGGCAGCGGCAGGGCATCCGGGGGAAGACGCAGGTTTATATGAAGCGGTTAAAGCGGTAGGGGAAGAGCTTTGTCCTGCGCTAGGCTTAACCATCCCTGTTGGTAAAGATTCCATGTCAATGAAAACCCGTTGGCAGCAGGATGGTGAAGAACGTGAAATGACGTCGCCACTTTCCTTGGTGATTAGTGCATTTGGCCGTGTTGAAGATGTCCGCTTAACAGTGACACCTGAGTTAAAAACAGGTCATGATAATGCCTTGTTATTAATTGACCTCGGGCAAGGCCATAACGCGCTGGGCGGTTCTGCACTCGCACAGGTATATCGTCAGTTAGGCAATAAAGCCCCTGATGTACGTAGCCCTGAAGTATTGCTTGGCTTCTTTAATACCATTCAGAAGTTATTATCCGAGCAAAAATTATTAGCCTATCATGACCGCTCAGATGGCGGCTTATTCGTCACTTTAGTGGAAATGGCTTTTGCAGGTCATTGCGGTATTAATGTTGATATTAGCTCTTTTGATGAAGACACGCTCGCAGCATTATTCAACGAAGAGTTAGGCGCTGTCATTCAAATTAATGAAGCCGATAGAGAGTATGTGGCAGAATGTTTTGCACAAGCAGGGCTTGCAGGCTGTGTTCATTATTTAGGTTCTGCAATACAAGATGATGCCGTGATCATCAATAGCCGAGATACGGTTGTTTACCGCGAATCTCGCAGTTTATTGCGCCAATGGTGGGCTGAAACGACTTGGCAAATGCAGCGCTTGCGCGATAACGAAGTGTGTGCCGACGAAGAACATACAATGAAACAGGATAATCAAGACCCAGGTTTGAATGTGAAATTGACTTATGACATTGAAGAAGACATTGCTGCGCCATTTATTTTGTCAGGTGTACGTCCTAAAGTAGCTGTTTTACGTGAACAAGGTGTGAACTCACATGTGGAAATGGCGGCAGCCTTTGACCGTGCTGGTTTCGATGCAATTGATGTGCATATGAGTGATTTACTCGCAGGTAACTTGTCTTTGGAACAATTCCAAGCATTAGTGGCTTGTGGCGGTTTCTCTTATGGTGACGTATTAGGTGCGGGTGAAGGTTGGGCAAAATCCATTTTATTCAACAATAAAGTCCGTGATGAATTTGAGACATTCTTTAACCGTGCTGATACTTTATCTCTGGGGGTATGTAATGGTTGCCAGATGATGTCGAACTTACATACGCTTATCCCAGGTGCTGAATTCTGGCCTCGTTTTGTACGTAACCGTTCTGAACGTTTTGAAGCACGCTTTAGCTTAGTTGAAATAGCAAAAAGCCCATCACTGTTACTGCAAGATATGACAGGTTCTCGTATGCCGATAGCGGTTTCTCATGGGGAAGGGCAAGTGGAAACCCGTGCAGCCGCACATTTACAGCAATTAGAAGATAATGGGCTGGTGGCAATGCGCTTCGTGAATAACTACGGTCAGGTAACCGAGCAATATCCAGCTAACCCGAATGGGTCAGTTAATGGTATTACGTCGGTGACCTCGAAAGATGGCCGAGCAACGATCATGATGCCGCACCCTGAGCGTGTTTTCCGCACTGTGAGCAATTCATGGCACCCTGAAAATTGGGGAGAAGATAGCCCGTGGATGCGCATTTTCCGTAACGCACGTAAGCAATTAGGTTAATAAATCACAAGTTTGATAGATTGTTGAAAAGGCCAGCTATTTTGCTGGCCTGAATTTTAATCGAGTGAGTTTTAAACGGAAAGGTCGGTTTTTGAGTCAGAATTATTCCTAATTACTATTTCCAAAAACGGTCAATTTGTTCCCTTAGTGCTTCCGCCGTTTTTTGGCCTTTTTCACCCACTAACGCACGGCCAGCAATAAAGGCTTTTGCATTGATACCATTAAATAAATGCAGGTCTTCTGGAATTATCCCGCCTGTAATTGAGAGTTCTAGTCCTAAATCAGACAGTTTGCGCATTTTTTCGATATCTTCATTGGTCCAGCCAATACCAGCGAGTTCTGCATCACGGGAACGATGGTAAATAGCTTGCGAAATGCCAAGTTCAACCCAATTTTTAGCATCGTCAAAAGTCCAATTACCATAGATTTCAATTTGGATTTCACGATTAAACTCATCGGCAACTTTTTTACAGGCAGCTATAGTGGCAATATGTGCCGCCGCTGATACTGTGATCCAATCTGCTCCCGCTTCAAATGCCATTTTCGATAAAATGGCTCCACCATCCGTGGTTTTCATATCGCAAACTAGAATGTGGTTGGGATATTTTTGACGTAAAGTCGCGACCGCATTCATGCCTTCTGCAAAAGCTAAGATTGTGCCCACTTCAATAATATCAACGAAAGTGTGTACATTTTCAGCCACTTCGAGTGCAGCCGGTAAGTTGGTTTGGTCTAGAGCTATTTGGATCAAAGGCTTTGTCATTGTGATTGTCCTAAAATATTTTCATGTATGAGACGCGCAAGGCCGTCACCATTGTTATCGGTAGCACAAACGAAATCCGCATGGGACTTCACGGTGTCATCAGCATTTTTCATTGCAACTCCTAAGCCTGCTAGCTTAATCATGGAGATATCGTTGTGATTATCACCAACAGCAATAACTTGCTTCGAGTCATAACCCAGAGAATGAAGATACTCAGCTAAACGCGTTCCTTTGTTATTGCCTTTAGCAGCAAAATCGAAACGGTTTGACCATGATTTTTCTGCATTAAAAGTTTGTTTTATCCAAGGTGAGTTTAAGAAGCGCTCTAACGTAGCCGGTTCACCTTCGACGACAAATTTCCAAATATAGTCAGCGTGCTGGACTTGTTCTTCAAATGAATCAATGCGATAAATTTTTGGCGGATGGGCCATGGTTGGGTCGTTAGCCCATTGCTCCATCGCGCTCATGTAATCGATGGGATCGATTTTTGAATACACCATGGCATCGGTGATATACATCACCATTTTCAGTTTGTCCTGTTGCGCCAGTTCAATAAAAGTGAGCGCGTTCTCTTTGGTGAGAGCATTGTGTGTGAGAACTTTTTCATTTTGGTAATCATAAATATAAGTACCATTGCAACAAATAATTGGCGTGGTTAAACCAAGCTCATCATAATAGGGGCGAGCTGCGGTATGATGGCGACCCGTGACTATCATGACATGGCATTGTTTTGCTGCTTTGTGAATGGCTTGTTTGACGGCTGGGTGGATAGTGTGTTCTTGAGTTAAAACTGTGCCATCTAAATCAAGCGCTAATACGTTATACATAGTTGATTACCTCTATTGCTAATTAATGATTCTTTTTTATTATCATTAAATTAGCATAATGCTTGGTCAATAACCTGATAAACATCATCAATGGTGCGGCAGCGACGTAATTTATCAAGATCGACACCGGTTTCACTGTTTTCATCATCGAGAACGCGAGTCACTTCCATCAAGCCTTCCATATGTTCATCTGATGAGCTACCCGCTAAGGTGATCAGCACATCAACGGGTTCATCCTCGCCATCAAAAATAATGGGTTTGTCTAGAGTGACTAAAGCAAAGGCTGTTTTTAGTACACCATCTTCAGGTCTTGCATGGGGAAGGGCCAAATTAGGCGCGATACAAATATAAGGCCCAAGTTTTTCGACGCTGCTGATGATTGCCTCATGATAACTGGGTTTTATCGCCCCCGAAGCGATGAGCAGGTCTGTACCTATCTTAATAGCATCACGCCAGTTATCAGCGGATGCTTTTAGCTGTATCGAATTATTGTCGATTAGTGATTGTTTAAATCCCATCATTGCCTTCCTATTTTTCAACGTTAAGGGAGTAGATACCGTTATGAGCGATATCTATTCCTATGACTTAGGCTATTTATTTCCAATAAAATTAGTATGTATGATATCGAGTAGTTCATCACCGAATGAGTTAGGGTTGAGCATATTTTGTACGCCAAGCACAAATTTCCCATCACCGGGGTCCATTTCTGAGCTTAAATGCTTAGAGGAAACGATAATATCAGTGGCTGTTAATTTTGATTTATAGTCAGATACGGCGCAGGAGTCCATGATGTGTGGGATCCCTTTTTTCTCAAGATACTGGCCAATTTTCATTTTCATCATCATTGACGAGCCTTGTCCATTACCGCAAACTGCTAAGATACGTACAGGTTTAGCGCCGCTATTTTCAAGTGGGGCTGCTTCAGCTTTCTCATTGACCTCACTTTCAGCTTCGGTTGGACTTTGTGCGTCTTCTTCAGCGCGTAATTTTTTTGCGGCAAAGTACATATAGACAAAGGAGAGGGCGACAACCACAAAGAAGAACATTTTAGAGAAAGACAAACCTTGCATAATGACAGGGAAAGCTAATGCCCAGTCGGCCATTCCCATCCAACCGCTAAATTCAGTACCTTGTCGATTGATAAGATCAATGGCCCAAGCGGAACCTAATATCTCGATAACGCCCATGACAAAACAGACTTTCATAACCGCTTTCCAGCCGCCAAAATGGTTTGCAAAGATACCAATAGTGGCGTTAGAGAAAAACATTGGGATAAAACCAGGAATAATCATAATTGGCGAGTTAAATGCCAACATACCCAGAACGGCAACAAATTGCCCAATTGCCCCCCACATAAAGCCAAATACCATCGCATTAGGTGAGAAAGCGTAGATTGCTGCACAATCGATAGCGAGCACAGCGTTGGGAATGACACGTTCGGAGATTCCTTTAAAGGCCTCAGAAAGCTCGGCAACAAACATTCGCACACCCGTTACAATGATTTGGATAGCAACGGCAAACTTTAAACCTGTTTCAATAATATAAATGGTCCAGTGGGTGGTCCCTGCCATGGTTTGCAGATTAGGTATACCAAAGGAAATTAAGATCACACCAAAGAATAAGGTCATCACAATGGCAGTAGCGGAAATACTGTCATGGAAGATATGCAGCCATTTGGGCAGTTTTAAATTATCAACACTGTCTTTTCTATCCCCCAATTTCGGGGAAACTTTGGTTGCTATCCATGAGGCAAACTGCTGCTGGTGGCCGATAGAAAAACCGGCACCGCCAGTAACTTCTTGCGTTGGCTTAAACATAATATTGGAAGAAATTCCCCAATACAGCGCCATTAATACCGCAGAATACAAAATGGTTTCCCACATGCTTGAGCCAAGCACAAAATAGAAAACAGCGATTAGGCCTGCTTGTTGAAACATAATATGCCCTGTCAACATAATGGTACGAATACCCGTGACGCGGCGAAAAAGGACTAAAACAATATTAATTGCGAGAGCTAATAAAACGGTATAGCCCACCCAAGAATAGTTATCACCCATGGCTTCCATTGTCGCCATCATTGACGTATATGGGTCAATAACTGAGCCCGTAAGTCCATGGTATTCAGACATTTTTTCTATTACGGGTTTAAAACTGGAAACTAAAGTACTGGCTCCAACGCCAACTAGCATAAAACCAACAATCGTTTTGATTGTCCCTTTGAGGATTGTCGTGCCATCGCGCTTTAATAGCCAATAACCAATAAATGTGACTAAGCCTAATAATAGAGGCGCTTTTGTCATTACTTGGCTGTAAAAAATATAGAAAGCGTCGTATAAAAAATCCATATTTTTACCTCTAATCAAATTGTATTTGTAATTTATCTGGGTCAGAGATGATTCATATTGATCGTATCTGGTGTTATTGCGATATAATCATTTAAAGGGGTTAAACAATCCCGCAAAAATCAAATGTGATCATATGTAATCACGAATTGCTCTTTTATGATTGTTTGCATTTGTCTGTTTTTTTACCAGTAAAAAAATAAATAAATGGCGACTTGATCACGTAAAATTTAAAATATTCATATATATCAATGTGATATTTTTACTTGAATCAAATATTGTTTTTTTGCATAAGCAAAGGTTGACAATATTAGATGAGATAAATAGAATCAAAACTAATCACTAGTAATCATTTTGAGTCATATGTCATCATGGTCGTGATTATTAACTAATAAGGCGATGATTATGAATGAAGTGCAAAGACACAATGAAATATTGTCGTTATTGGAAACGCATCGAGTGATCAATGTTTCTCATATAACCGAACAATTTAGTGTGTCTCCTGCAACTGCTCGTCGTGATATTTCAAAGTTAGATGGGCAAGGTAAATTGCGAAAAGTCCGTAATGGCGCAGAACGTATTGAAAATAAAAAGCGTAAGTGGACACCGTTAAACATCAATAGTACTGAGCACTATGAAGAAAAGTCTGAAATCGCAATTAAAGCGGCAGAACTTTGTCTTCCGGGAGAAAGTGCTGTAATTAACTGTGGTTCAACCGCGTTTATGTTAGGGCAGCAGTTGTGCGGTAAAAACGTGCAAATTGTGACGAATTATTTTCCATTAGCGAGTTATTTGATTGACCAAGACCATGATGACGTCATTTTAATCGGTGGGCAGTATAACAAAGCACAAAACATTTTTTTGAATCCTGCTTTGAACACGTTAATGGGCTATGCCGGTAACTGGATGTTTACTTCAGGTAAAGGATTAACGGAAGCTGGCTTATATAAAGCGGATATGTTAACTGCGGTAGCAGAGCAGCAAATGCTTGACCAAATTGATAAATTAGTCGTTGTTGTAGACAGTTCCAAAGTGGGTCATCGAACGGGAATGTTATTTTGCCCAGCTAATAAGATAGATGTTCTTATCACTGGAAGAAATGCCAATGCTGAGGTTATCAAAGCGATTGCCGAACAGGGCACGCGAGTGATACTGGTTTAATTCCGTCGAATACCTGATTTTTTAATATAGACAAATTCAGCTGCCATGCCTTAATTTCTCGATTAAGGCATCAGGCTCCCTACATCTAAAATTCTAGAAAAGGTATTGTTACTATGAGCAAAGTAAATGAAATCACACGTGAATCTTGGATTTTAAGTACGTTTCCTGAGTGGGGAACGTGGCTAAATGAAGAAATTGAAAAAACGGTTGTTGAACCCAATACCTTTTCAATGTGGTGGCTGGGGTGCACAGGTATTTGGTTAAAGAGTGAGGGAAATACCAATGTTTGTATCGATTTTTGGTGTGGAACAGGGAAAAAAACGCAAAAAAATCCACTCATGAATAAGCAACACCAAATGATGCGTATGGGCGGTGTTGAAGCGCTACAACCCAACTTACGTACTGCAATTTTCCCTTTAGATCCGTTTGCGATTAAAGAAGTTGATGCGATTTTAGCTTCTCATGACCATGCTGACCATATCGATGTCAATGTCGCTGCTGCGGTAATGCAAAACTGTGGTGACCACGTTAAATTTATTGGCCCTCAAGCTTGTGTGGATTTATGGATAAAATGGGGAGTACCAACCGAACGTTGCGTTGTTGCCAAAGTCGGTGATGTACTGGAAGTGGGGGATATGAAAATCCGTGTGTTAGACTCATTTGACCGCACGGCACTAGTGACATTGCCACAGGGTGTTTCTTCTTATGATAAGCAAATTTTAGATGGTATGGATTCACGTGCAGTGAATTACCTGATTGAAACAACAGGTGGCTCTATTTATCATTCAGGCGATTCACATTATTCAAACTATTATGCGGCTCACGGTAACCGTTATCAGATTGATGTGGCATTGCTTTCCTATGGAGAGAACCCACGTGGTGTGACCGATAAAATGACGTCATCCGATATTTTACGTGCGGCAGAGTCATTAGATTGCGAGCGGGTTATTCCATTCCACCATGATATTTGGGCTAACTTCCAAAATGATCCGCGGGAAATTGAAGTCTTGTGGAATATGAAAAAAGAGCGTTTGCAATATAAATTTGCCCCGTTCTTCTGGCAAGTGGGTGGGAAATATACTTATCCAACAGATAAAAACCGCATGCATTATCAACATTTCCGCGGCTTTAGTGATATTTTCAAAAATGAACCTGAATTGCCATATAAAGCGTTTTTATAATTAATCCTGCTATTAAAAGCAGCGTTTAAGGAAACTTAGACGCTGTTTTTTTATTTTATTTAAAAAATATATATATTCAAATAATATGTATTGCCAATATATTTATTATCTATGTGGCATTATTTTTTATTAATCTACTGACGTTGACTGTCTTAATTTAATATTTTCTAATGTTAGTGCTATCAATGTAGATAACTTATCTGATTCAATAAAAATAATTTCTGCTGATTTAATTTCAGTTGTTAATGATGTTAAATTTAAAAAATTTTTAGAAAACCTAACAGGAAGTAAGGTAAATATTATATCAAACATGTACTTAAGCAAGTTTGATAAAGATGATTTTCTAACTACACATTGCGACTCCGATGATGGGATAGGTATTGTAATTAACCTAACAAAGGAATGGGAAGCAAATTATGGAGGATTAACGATGATTTTAGATAAGGATAAAAAGACAATTTTAGATACTTTTATCCCGTCATATTTAAATATTTTAATTTTTGATACAAAAAAAAGAAAAATCCCACATTTCGTTTCCACAGTGACATCTAATAGAACAAGTAAAAGAATGGCATTAGTTGTGAGGTATAATGAAGCAAATTAAAGTACTTCTTTGTGCTATTTTAATATCATTCATATGGGGGAGTGCATTTCCTATATCAAAACTAGCGATTGACCAAGTAGGTGTTTGGGCTTTTAGAATCTACTCCCTAATTATTTCAGTTATTTTTTGTGCTTTGTTTTTTTCTTTTTTAGTCGGTGTCGGTTTAATTTTCGAGAGTTTGTAAACAGTATCCCACTTGGTTTTTTAAATATTTTTTTAGTTCCTATATTAAATAGTTTGGCGTTAAAGTATACAGAAGCGGTAAAGGCATCTGTACTTGTTTATACAATGCCAGTAATGGCAACAGTTGTATTGGGTGTAATAAATAAACATATTGAAACTCGGTCAGTATTTGTATCTTTGTTATGCATTAGTGGTATTTTTATCTTTATATCACCAGTTGGTATAAGTATTGGTGAAATGATAATTTTATTAAGTGCATTTATGTGGGCGCTAGGAACTATTTTATCTGAAAAAATTACCATGAAAATAAACCTAACTTCAAAAGTATTTTATCAAAATATAGTATCATTTATTTTTCTTATTTTATTAATTCCATTTTTAAATGTTGATTTAAACATATTGAGTAATATACATTCTGAATTTTTTATGAGTGTATATATACCAATTATCTATATGGGGATAGCTAATGGCGTGATTGTTTATGTTCTTTGGTATTATATGATAGGGTATGGTGGCGCAAAGCTTTCATCATACTCAATTCTTATTTCACCAATCATTAGTGTGATGATTTCATCCTATCTTTTAGATGAGACAATGACAATTTCGATGATAATCGGTATGTTATTTATTTTGTTAAGTATGTTAATTGTACTTTCAGAAAAAAATAAAAATTGATATTGAAGTCACCGATAATATGCTTTTAGTGATTATTTTCTTATGGGGCACATTCCCCCTCCGCCCTTATGGGTGAAGGGAGAATGTGCTATTCACAATGCTAAGTTTCCCTTGTTACCTAATGACATTTTGTATTATTCAAAGAGTGAGATATTACTCAAGAATAAACATGCCGTATGGGTGGATCTGCAAATACAGGTTTTCCCCGACAGAGGGTTGTAATTGAGTGGCATTAATTTGCAGCAACATTGATTGACCATGCCAATCAACAGTGACTTCATATTGAGGCCCCATATAAGCAACATGAGTCACTGTACAGCGTTGGCTGTCTTCACCTTGTAAACTCAGCGTGATAGCTTCGGGACGAACCCCCACAGTTACCGCGGTTTTATCAGTAACAAACTGTTCTGGGCGTGGTAAGCGATAATTGAAAATATCCACGGAATCCGCACTGAGTGTCGCAGGGAAAATATTGGCATCCCCCATAAAGCTGGCCATAAATTTTGACGCTGGCTGGCGGTAGAGCTCTTGCGGTGAGCCGAGTTGCATGATTTTCCCTTTATTCATGACCAACACCATATCCGAAACCGCAAAGGCCTCGCTTTGGTCATGGGTAACATACAAAGAGGTGATATTAAACTGCTGCTGTAACTCACGGATTTTTTCACGCATGCTACGACGTAAATTCGCATCCAAGTTACTTAATGGCTCATCGAATAATAGGACCTTTGGCTTAAGGATCAATGCACGAGCTAAGGCAACTCGTTGCTGTTGTCCCCCAGAAATTTGGTCGACAAAGCGGTCAGCAAAACCAGCTAAATCAACTAATTCTAATGCCTCGTCAACTCGTTTTTTTATTTCGGCTTTGGGTAATCCTAACATTTTTAAGCCATAACCCACGTTGTCCCCCAAGGACATATGCGGGAACAGGGCATAAGATTGGAAAACCATACAGATATCGCGTTGTTGAATGGAACGGTCTGTCACATCTTCACCGTCAATAAACATACGGCCTTCAGTCGGTTTTTCTAAGCCAGCCACTAAACGCAATACGGTGGTTTTACCGCAGCCTGATGGGCCGAGTAGGGTCACCATGCTACCTTGAGGGATTGAAAGACTTAAATCATCGATGACGGTATTGTTGCCAAAGCGTTTAGTCACATTTTTTAGTTCAACAAAATGATGTTGTGTCATGTCAGTTACTCCATGATTACTGTGCATTTTTGGCTTTGGAACGTGAAACACGGGCTTCGCCAATCAAATAGTCAAATAAGAAAATAATTGCCAACATTACGACAATCAGGATTGAGCCATAGGCAATGGCAACGCCATATTCACCGTCTTCAACACGGTTCAAAATATAAGCCGTTGCGACGCGAGTATCTGGAGTAACCAAGAATACAATCGCACTGACAGTGGTGATCGCACGGACAAAGCTATAAATCAGCGCCGATAAAATGGCTGGGCGCAACAAGGGTAACAGGATAAAGAAGATGGTACGCATTGAACCCGCTCGTAAGCTGAGTGACGCTTCATCCAATGATTTATCAATTTGCCCTAAACCTGCAATACCAGCACGGATACCCACAGGGACGTTACGCATGGTCATTGAAATAATTACGATGGCAGCCGTTCCCGTTAAATAAAACGGTGAATCGTTAAAGGCTAAAATGTATGACACACCTGCCACGGTACCTGGAACAGCAAAACACAACATCGTCGTGAATTCGATGGTCTTTTTACCACGGAAGTCTTGGCGAACTACGATATAGGCAATTAGTAAACCAAGGATCGCGGTAATAGGTGCCGCAATACCTGCATACAGAAGCGTATCTAACAGTGACGGCCATGCACCATCACTCATACCCTGACCAAATAATTTAATAAAATTATCTAAGGTTAAGGTGTAATCAACACCCCAGTTCACGGTAAAGCTACCGTAGAAAATGCTACCGTATAACAATATGTTAAATGCAACCCAAATAGCTAAGAAGGCTGTTACAGTGGCAATTAACGATGTTGGTAACGGCTGAACATCACCACGGTAAGATTTCCCGGACACAGTGACATAGGAGCGTTTGCCTATCCACATATACTGAACGCAGAAGACTAAAAGTGAGAACACTAGTAGTGACGCACCCAAGGTACTGGCGGCTTGATAATCTAACTGCGACCCAGTGATATAGAAGTAAATTTGCGTCGCGAGTACGTCGAAGTTACCACCTAAAACTAATGGGTTACTAAAGTCAGCCAATGATTGCACTATGACGATTAAAAATGCGTTTGCCAAAGCAGGTTTCAGTAATGGCATAAATACATTAAAGAAAGTTTGGTAACGGTTGGCACGCAATGTATAAGACGCTTCTTCTAAAGATGGGTGAATGGTTTTAATCGCACCATCTAAAATCATGAATGACATCGGGGTGAATGCTAGCACTTGCGCTAACCAAATTCCCGTAAAGCCATATAGCCAGTTGGTATTTTCAAGGCCCATATAGGTAGCAAGGAATTCGGTAATATACCCCGAACGCCCCATCATCAATGTGACCCCTAGACCGACGACAAATGGGGGAGTGACGATAGGCAAAATAGAAAAAACACGGCCAATGATGGCGGAGCGTTTAGCAATACGCGTCGTATAAATGGCTAAAATTAAACCAAAGAAAGTACAGCCAGCCCCTACTGCTAACGATAAAAATACAGAGTTAATAATAACTTGGACAATATGCGATTGTGTCAAAATTGCCACAAAGGCGAATGGCGCAAAGTCTCCGTTTCCATCAGTAAACATCGGGATAAAAATAGCGACACTTGGGAACACAATAAACAGGGTTATTAAAGCAACAACGGTGATCAGTGAGCCAATAACAAACTGGTCTCCACCGAGCCACTCAAGGCGGGTTAACGCCAATGTCATCACCATTCCCAAGGCGATAAATAGCACAATAGCTGAGTAACCTAACCCTTTCCCTTCAAAGTAGGAGGTTAAGATCACCACGACGGCGGTGATAACAGCCACGCCAATATCGACGTAATGCCGTGTTTTATGATAACGATCCGCTGGTGTTAACGGGCGAATAAATAAAATAGAAGGTAATAAATACCAAAGCCAACTAATGTTTAGGCTACTCCAACCGTAAGCCGCTATGATCTCGTCTTGTGTTGAATCAAGTACGCCATAGTCTAGGCTCCAAGAAGGTAGTAACGCGAAACCTAGCCATGCAATCAGCAACCAAAAGAATATGCTATCCTTTTTGGTTGGGGTCGATAAGGTTAGGGTTTGAGACATAGTTCCCCCTAAGCTCGTCATATTTTGCGCTGTCACGGTATTGGCTTCACTCCGTTACCCTAGTCACATACTTATGTATGCTCCTAGGGATAACGTCACTTGCCGCCTAGTGACAACACTCATAATTTGAAGCTTAATTAAATTAATTTTTTATTCTAGTTAAGTAAGTGCTCAGTGCGGCGAGTTAACGCCGCACTTAATGCTATTTGCTCATTTTGACTTCAGTAACCCATTTATTGATAAGGTTTTTACGGACGTCAGCATCACCGTATTTATCCATATCGTAATTAATTAGGTTCAATTCATTGAGTTTTAATGAAATAGGCGAGGACTCTGCCGTTGTGTTGGTTAAGATTTGGTAAGATTTCCCTTCTTTCCAGCTCAGCTCTTGAGCTTCTTTCGATAAGACGAAATCAACGAATAATTTGGCGTTGTCCATATTACGTGCGTTTTTCAGGATACTGATCCCGCCGATTTCATAGCCTGTTCCTTCACAAGGAGCGATGAGTTCTAACGGCGCACCGTTTTCCACTTCTAATGAATAATCATGCAAGAAGCCAATACCAATTGCCGACTCACCACGAGCCGCATTACGTGCTGGAGCAATACCTGACTTGGTATATTGTGATATGTTAGCATTTAATTTTTTTAGATAATCAAAGGCTTGCTCATTTCCCCATAATTGGTCGAAAGTGGCTAATGCAGTATAAGCTGTCCCTGAACTTTGTGGGTCTGCGATTTGAATTTCGCCTTTATACTCAGGTTTTGTTAAATCTTTCCAGCAAGTTGGGATCGGCAAACCTTTTTCTTTTAAGCGGTCTTTATTGACACCGAAGCCTAAAATACCGATGTAAACTGCGGAAGAATAGTTACCTTTACGTTTTGCTGGGTCTTGGAACTGCGGCATAATTTCAGACAGATTTGGCGACTTGTATGGCTCAAGTAAATCCATTTCTCCTGCTTGTGAATGAGGGTCTAATGTACCGCCATACCACACGTCAGCTTGTGGGTTACGTTTTTCGGCCTCAATTTTGGCTAAAGTACTGCCAGAACCGTTACGTACAAAGGTGGTTTTGACATCGTATTTCTTTGCAAAAGCTTGCGTTTCAGTTTCGCACATGGCGTTAGTGGCGCTACAGTAAACAACCAAACGGCCCGCAGCATTTGCAGTGGTAGAAATAGCCGCTAGTGATAAACCAACAGCGATAAGCGTAGAGAGAGTTTTCAGTTTCATTTTCAGTCCTTTATTCAGGTTTTATTATCAGAGGGTGAAACAGTGCCTGCTAAATGCTCTCGCTTGCTGACATTGGCAATCAATAGAGGCATTAGCAGTAATCCCATCAAAGCCGCGGCACTGGTCAGTAAAGAAAACATTCCTGACCAACCATAATGTGCAATGACTTGAGAGAGTGGCCATCCCGCAATTGCCGCCCCTAAATAGGCGTACAATCCAAGATAGCCCGTTACCGCCCCAGCTGCTTTTTTATGACAATATTCTGTTGCAGCTAAGCCGATTAACATTTGTGGTCCAAACACAAAAAATCCGATAGCAAAGAAACATACAGCCAATAAAGCGTAGTGATGAATTGGCGTTAACCATAAGGCGCTAACTGAGACACAAAGCCCCAAAGAAAACAGTAGGATCATTGGCGCTCGTTGGCCGCGAAATAGGATATCAGAGCCCCAGCCAGAGCAGAGAGCACCTAATAATCCCCCCAATTCAAATAACGATAATGTTGCATTTGCACTGAGTAAATTAGTGCCATGTTTCTCTGTTAACCATAAATTCCCCCAATCGTTTATCGCCATGCGAATGAGATAAACCAAAATATAGGAGAAACCCAGTAACCAAATCATACGGTTAAAAATAATGGCATCTTTTAAAATCGTTAACATTGGCATGGGAGGGGACAAACGCTCTTGGCGTAGCTCCAACACATCTTGTCGCCATTGCCCCACGCTTGGAAGCTGTTCTTCTTGTGGTGTGCCACGTAATTGGCGGCACAGCCATAACCCAATGATGACTCCAATAACGCCAGGGACAATTAATGCCATTTGCCAGCTGTACTGGGTTGCCAATAATGCCGTTAGCAGAGGCAGTAACATTCCCCCTAGGTTGATGGAAATATTCCACAGCCCCCACCAAAACCCACGCTCATTGCGCGAATACCAGTGCGTTAGAATGCGTGCGCAAGGTGGCCAGCCCCAGCCTTGAAAAAAGCCATTTAGTGTCCATACGATTAATAACGCCGGAAACGATAAGCAATAGGCAAAAATAATATTTAGTAGCCCTGTCATCACTAAGCCGACACCCATAAACCAACGGTATCCGGTGATATCGTGGAAAATTCCCGATAAAAACTTAGAAATACCGTAGGTTAAATAAAATGCAGTCGCTATCCAGCCAATATCGCTTTTATCGAGAAACAGCTCGTTTTGCATGACAGGCATCACGAAGTTAAAACTCTTTCGCGTAAGGTAAAAAGTGGCATAACCAATAATCATTGATAGCATTAAGCGGCGACGCCAAAAACGATACGTGTTATCCAGACTCAAGGTGTCTTTACCTGTCATAGGGCGGTTTCTCTTGTTAGGCAAAATGTAATCAAGTTTTTAACAAAAAGGATGAGAGAAGGTATTAGGGGACTAGGAATTATTCCTAGTTTTGCGATGTTTTATCTCAAAATGTGGGCAAGTTAACACTTATTTGTGTTCCGTTTTGTGTGGTCAATGTCCAGTCACCACCTAAGGCTCGAACTCGCTCCTCAATACCGCGTAAACCAAAGCCACTCGTGCGTTTGCTAAATGGAATACCAACACCATTATCATCAACAACTAGCTGGATCGAGTCACCTATTTGCTGAAGAGATATGTGAATTTGTGTGGCTTTTGCATGTTTACTGATATTGTTAAGTAATTCTTGGACGAGGCGATAAAGTGTAAATAAAACCGTTTCATTGATCGGCGTTTCTTGTAAGCCATAGTGAAAGTGACATTGAATATTATTCTGTGGAAAAGAAAATTCAGTAATTAAGTGCTTAAGTGCATTTTCAAGGGACATTTCATCCAATACGGGAGGGCGCAATTGGCGCAATAATTGCCGCGTAGATTGGTGAATTTGCTGAGCTAGTTCATTTATTTGACTTGCTGCTTGGTGGCTGATGTCGTCAGACGCTGTTTTTTTCACTAGCATTGACTGAATTTGGATGGCAGTAATATTTTGCCCAATTTCATCATGCAACTCGCGAGCAATCGCTTTTTTGATATCTTCCTCGGTATGAACGAGTTGTAACATTAAGTCGCGTCGCGCTTTTAGCTCTTGCTCTAAGCGTTGTCGATAGCGCTGTAGGTTACTCGCCAGTTGTTTTTGTCGGCTAATTGCTATCCCAAGCCCAATGCCAATTAAGGCTTGGGAACTGAGAAACATTTCTAGCTCTTCTAAATCAACAAAGGCACCGTGAAATTGCCGTGCAAAAGTAATAATTAAACTGCCTAATAATGCAGAAAGTACGCCGCCCTGCCAACCATAGCGATAAGCCATAAAAACATTAGGAATAAAGACGAGTAGGACAATTAACCGCTCAATTTCGGGGGCAAAAAAGACTTGGGCACTCAACCCAACGACACAGAATAGAAAACACCAAACTATTAAAGAGGTTCGTAATTGTTTATCTGGCGTTCCATAATCAAGGAGCATTTGGTAGTGCTGCTCGTGGAGATATTCATAAATAAGGTAAACAAAAGGAGAGAGTAGTATTCCTCCGGTGAATGTTGTTAGGAATAATTGGCTAATGGAATAAGATGATAACCCACTGAATAATAAAGCGTGTAATACACTATTTGCGGCGACACCTGCGAGTAATAATAGTAATCGTTGCCAATATAACGTATAGCGCCACCAAATGTTTTGAATGACGAAGGCAACACCGAGACTCAATAATGGAGATAACAGTAAAACAGGTTGGAAGAGCAGTTGCTCTGATGATAACCAAAAATTTAATATCCCTTCGCTGAGTAGTAGTGTTGGCCAGTAACGTCGCCACAGGATAATCATCAATGCTAGGCGCAAGCCTTGCGGAAGAAATAAAGTTGCTTGAAAACTGTTTTGACTTAAATAAAAGCCGATGATCCACAACCCAATCCATAACAGAGAATAGGTAAAAAATAGAAAGATGGACTGCAGTGTTAAACGTAAGCTTTTATTCATGCCGAAATTACCTTGATATTAGGTTATGCTCTAACGCGTAATGAACAAGGTCGATGGTATTTTCGCATTGTAATTTGCCTAATATATTTGCACGATGCACATGCACAGTTTTATGGCTTAATTCAAGTTGCTCTGCGATCACTTTTACACTCAAGCCAGCAACTAATAAATCAAACACTTCCCGTTCCCGAGGCGTGAGTTCTTGTAGACTTTGCTGCGGTTGGGGTGAGTGGCGTAACGCTCTCATGGCATCGGCGCATAGGTAGCAGCCTCCTTGGTGCACTGAGCGAACCGCTTGCACTAATTCTTCAGGGCCACAGCGTTTAGTTAAATACGCACTGGCTCCAGCATCTAAAGCACTTTGCACAAAAGCGGGGGTATCATAAATACTCAAGATAATGGTGCGAAAATCCGGCTTTTTTTGGCGCAACCGTGATAAAAGTTGCAGGCCGTTCTCATCTGGCATCGAAATATCCATGATGGCAACATCAATATCTAAATTAAGCAAATTAGGCCAAGCTTCTTGAGCATTAGCATATTGCCCGACAACCGAAATATCAGGTTCAAGTGTTAATAGCTGTGCGAAGCCAGAACGCACAACGATATGGTCATCAACTAACGCGATTTTTATCATATTTTTATCAATTTGATGAGTAGGGTATTGGCAAATCTTATAGCAAGACGAACAGGGATAAGCTACTAACATAATTTAAAATTCTGATATTCATCAGGTATTTTCTTTCATTATCCTGCTTTAGTGCTTTGATTGTATAAAGCAGGATAGCGGACGTTAAATGGGGTATGCTTCAATAATGGAAATATGACATTGTGTTGAAATAATTTGTTTTAATTGTAAGTTTGCTTGATTTAGCAGTGAATTGAACTCAGTTTCTGTGCGTTCATGGCCTTCATCAAATAAAACCATCTGTACTAAATCCATATTTTTACTGAAGTGGGGGTGATTGTCGTTGGTAACAATATTTTCAATGATTAGTAACTTAGAGTTAGGACTCATCGACTTTCTAATTGTTTTAAGTATCTTTATTGCAACAGTATCTGACCAATTATGAGTAATATACTTGAGTAAATAAATATCAGCTTCAGGGCAGACTTCAAGAAATGAGCCAGCTTGGATGCTCCAACGTGTGGGGTCATCTAGTTGATTAAAAATATGTTTTTCTAATACTTGGGCTTTATCAAATAATATGCCTTTTAATGTTAAATTTGCTTTCATAACCTCTAAAAGTAACCCACCACAGCCGCCGCCAATGTCTGCAACGAGAGCGTTATCTGGGAAACTATAACTTTCTACGACAAATGCATTTTCTAATTTACTTACAGACGAAATGCCTTCGTGGAAATTATCACTATCAGTAATTCGTTCATCCCAATATTCATAAAAACTCATTCCAAACATGCTGTTAAACAAATGGGGTTCAAACGCGCTGCGGTGTAACTCGCCTGCGGGTAACCAGAACGAAGGGTCAGTAAACATCAATACCGCTTGCCGTAATGAAAACGTATTCTTTTCAGATAAATATTGTGCGGCGGGTGTGAGGTCAAATTTGTTATCAGGGGTTAGCTTAAAAATATCTTTAGTGGCTAATAATCGTAATAATCGAGTGAGTTCTCGGGGATTTGCTCCCGTTTCTTTGGCGAGTTCTTCAGCTGTTTTGGAACCTGATTGTAATGCTTCTGCAATACGCAGTTTCACCGCGGCACGTAGTGCAGCTTGGTATAAATAGCCAATAGATTGCTCTAAAATATGTAAAGCTGGTTGAAGATCCTGCATAGGTAATGAGGGCATTTTATTCATAAATACACCTTAAACGAGAAAGTAACAATAAAATATAATGATTGGTAAAGTATCTCTGCTGTTTTTATTATAGATGGATTTAACCAAAGTCAAATATATCAATTATATATTGTTGTCTTGCTCTCTATCTTAATTAGTGCCTTACGGTAAATCATTAATTATTCTAATTTAATTTATATTAAGTGTATATTTAATGTGTGATTAAACGACAGTGTCTTAAATAAGAGACAAACACACTATAGCCGTGTCTCCAAAAGGCGACATTTATCTTATTGATATTTAAGGTATTTGAAAATGAGCTAATCGGGTGTCATAAATTAGCGACACTTAAGAAAAAACAGTAAGCGGGTACGGTGTATTAAAAAGTAGCTAAAGTGGGATTAAAAATAAATTTTGTTTTTAATCATGTAGATATAAAATTTCTTGAAAAGTTGGCACGGCTTGTGCATAATAATATTCAGTTGCTCATTCAACTTCTTATGTAGGTCCAAAATTAGTTGGGTACATACCACATAAACCAAGAATGACGCCAAAGTAAGGTGCCTACCGTCCAACAGCATAGATATTCGCCTTCGGGCCTTATCAAACACAGGGCGACACGTGGAGTGAGGCACCACCTATATGATTATCTTTAATGTAAAGACATAATCATATAAAAAGCATTATAGAAGTTGTTATCGCTGGCGGGGTGAAGGTCAATACTTCATCCCGCCTTCCTGTTTTATGCCCGTCATACTTCGAACCGCAGCGTTGTTACCTGCGCTCAGCTACCCGAATCACACACTTTTGTATGTTTCATAGAGATATCTTCTCTTGCCGCCCTATGCCCGTCATACTTCGAACCGCAGCGTTGTTACCTGCGTTCAGCTACTCTAGTCACATACTTTTGTATGTTTCATAGAGATATCTTCTCTTGCCGCCCTATGCCCGTCATACTTCGAACCGCAGCGTTGTTACCTGCGTTCAGCCACTCTAGTCACATACTTTTGTATGCTCCTAGAGATATCTTCACTTGGCGCCTAGCTGCAATCCGAATTATTTAGGGCATAGCTTAGTGTTTTATTTTTAAAGAAAAAACTAAAGAAAAGACGAAAGAATTCATTTAGTAAGACCTATCGATTCTTTTATGCTTTCGTTTATGCGAAAAAGGAACATCCGGAGCGTTGAACATACCTATCTGAAAATTATCATTTTTTACCAATTAACTTGGCACGTTCATTGCTTTTTGATTGTTACACTTAGTCTGATTTTAACGCTATGGGACACAGAATTTGGATTGTGCTTTTCGCATTACAGGGAGTTCTGCTACCATTGCAATACGTTTAATGGGTATGAGATGAATGTATTGAGTAAATGGCGTTTTTTCCCTCGCTCCTTGCGTCAACTAGTTGTGATGGCATTCTGGCTTGTATTACTTCCTTTATTAGTATTAGCCTATCAGGCATATCAAAGCCTAGAGCAACTGAGTAACCAAGCTGCCAATATCAATAAAACCACGTTACTTGACGCACGGCGTAGTGAAGTGATGAGTAGCCTCGCCTTAGAAATGGAACGGAGCTATCGTCAATATTGTGTTTTGCAAGATGCTACATTGCATACTCAATATCAGAAACAGTTTGCAGACTACCAGCAAATGTTTGAACGTCAGCGAACGATCTTACCTACCTCGTCAGACACTTCTGCATTGACTAAGACTTTGGATGTACTTAAAACGGTTGTGTGTGAAAACAATGAACCGACAGAAAAAATCACACGGGCTTTAGAACAATTTTCTGCCGAAAATGCCTCATTAGTGCAAGAAACTCGTGATGTGATTTTTAGCCGTGGGGAACAGCTGCAAAAAGCGATTGCGAATAAAGGCCAATTATTTGGTTGGCAAAGCTTAATTTTATTCTTATTAAGCGCATTGCTAGTGGCATTATTTACTCGGATGATTATTGGCCCAGTTAAAGCTATCGAACGAATGATTAACCGTCTCGGTACTGGGCGTACAATTGCGAATAATATTGAACGCTTTAAAGGCCCTAGGGAGCTACGGACAATCGCACAGCGGATTATTTGGCTAAGTGAACGACTCGCATGGCTTGAATCACAGCGCCACGAGTTTCTACGCCATATTTCACATGAATTAAAAACACCTCTTGCAAGCATGCGTGAAGGAACAGAATTACTCGCTGATGAGGTGGCAGGGCCATTAACGGTGTCTCAAAAAGAAGTTGTAGAAATTCTTGATCACAGCAGTAAGCATCTTCAGCAACTTATTGAGCAATTACTTGATTATAATCGTAAGCTTGTCGATGACCCGCCAGAAGCACAAATTGTTGATTTACAAAAACTCATTGAAGATATTGTTAAAGCACATAATTTACCGGCACGGGCTAAAAATATTAAAACAGAAGTGCGTTTAAAAGTGGACAGCTGTTTAGCCGAACCCTCACTTTTAGGACGAGTTATTGATAATATCTACTCCAATGCGGTGCACTATGGTGGCGAATCAGGTAATATTTGGATCTCTAGTCGCCAAACAGGTAATAAGCTTCTGATTGAAGTTGCGAATACGGGGACGCCAATTCCTGAGTCTGAGCAAAGTATGATTTTTGAGCCGTTCTATCAAGGTTCACTACAAAGAAAAGGTGCTGTCAAAGGAAGTGGGCTAGGGCTGAGTATTGCGCAAGATTGTATTAAACAAATGGGGGGAGAACTTTCTCTCGTTCCCAACAAATCAGCAGATGTCTGTTTTAGAATTGAACTGCCTCTAACCGCAGAGAATGAATAATGGTAAATCGGTCTACAGGTGTTTGGGCGGTACTTTACCGTAACGCATCGTTAAGTAAATATAACCAAAGAGTACCTTATGTGATGAGACGTACAGGGCTCAATTTTGGGGCGGTTTTATTTTCCCTAATTTTAAGTGGATGTGTAGTAAAAAATGGTCAGTCACCACTCGAAACTCTGGCGCAAGTTGTTGTGCCTGAAGTTAAAGTCACAGACTACCGTTATACATCATGTGAATCTATTTGGAACAATGACCAGCCAACTGCACGGGAAAATGCATTATTTTGGTTACGAATGATGGACTGCGCAGATCGCACGGAAACCAGTCAAGCACGTGAAGATGCAGGTAAAATAGACGTAACAAATTGGTCGAGTGCATTTCAACAAAATATTTTGTTGAATTCTGCTGACCCGTCTATTGCAGAGCGCCGTAAAATGCTTGATAGCATAAATACGTACAGTTTGAATTTTCCCACAGGGGTACGTCCATTATTACAATTATGGCGTGAGCAACAAGTACAAATTATCAATCTGTCAGATGCAGGGGTTCGTTATAAACGTCTACAGCAAGAAATGGATACAAAACTCGACCGTCTAAAGGAAGATAATGCTAAATTGGCTTTTGAACTGAATACGACCTCCCGTAAGCTTGAAAATTTAACGGATATTGAACGCCAGCTTTCTTCTCGTAAGAAAAGCACCAACGAAACCGAAAAAGATGTAGAGAATGGGGTTGAAGGAGATAAGCCTATTTCCTCAGAAGAGCCAAAGCCTGATAGCAGCGCATCTTCTCCAGTAGAGCAAAATTCATCGGAGAATGAACAAAAATGACGAATCGTAAGTCAGCAAATTTATTGCTAGTTGACGATGACCCGAGCCTTCTTAAACTGTTAGGCATGCGCTTGAGTAGTGAAGGTTTTAAAGTCACTACAGCAGAAAGCGGCCCTGAAGCACTAAAAATCTTACAAAAAGAAAAATTAGATTTAGTGATCAGCGATTTACGCATGGATGAAATGGATGGTATGGCGCTTTTCGATGAGATACAAAAAGCCCATCCAAACATGCCAGTTATCATACTCACTGCTCATGGTTCTATCCCTGATGCCGTCGCGGCAACACAACGAGGCGTATTTAGTTTTTTAACTAAGCCAGTAGATAAAGACGCATTATATAAAGCAATCGATGAAGCTCTCGCGCTCTCTTCGACACCGATTAGCGATGAGGAGTGGAGCGCTGGTATAGTCACGCGTAGCCCCTTAATGATTCGGCTATTAGAACAAGCGCATATGGTGGCACAATCTGATGTTAGCGTGCTAATTAATGGGCAAAGTGGTACAGGTAAAGAAGTTTTAGCTCAGGCTATTCATAAAGCTAGCCCTAGGGCACGTAAGCCGTTTATTGCCATTAACTGCGGTGCATTACCTGAACAATTATTAGAGTCTGAATTATTTGGTCATGCTAAAGGGGCTTTTACCGGCGCAGTAAGTAACCGCGAAGGGTTATTCTTTGCAGCCAGCGGTGGTACGTTATTTTTAGATGAGATTGGCGATATGCCAATGCCATTGCAGGTTAAATTATTGCGAGTATTGCAAGAACGCAAAGTTCGCCCTTTAGGTAGTAACCGCGATTTAGATATTGACGTGCGAATTCTCTCCGCAACTCACCGGAATTTGCCTAAAGCGATGGAAAAAAATGAGTTTCGTGAGGACCTCTATTATCGCTTAAATGTGGTTAATCTGCGTATTCCTGCGTTAAATGAACGTTCTGAAGATATTCCATTATTAGCAAATCATCTATTGCGTGAATCTGCATCACGGCATAAACCTTTCGTGCGTAGTTTTTCCAGTGACGCCATGAAGTGCTTAATAACAGCGAGTTGGCCGGGCAATGTTCGTCAATTAGTTAATGTTATTGAACAATGCGTTGCATTAACAACGTCTCCTGTTATCAGCGAAGCACTCGTTAGCCAAGCGCTTCAAGGTGAAAATACGGCCTTGCCGACATTTGTTGAAGCTCGTAATCAATTTGAATTGAATTATTTACGTAAGTTATTACAAATGACAAAAGGGAATGTCACCCAAGCTGCCCGAATGGCAGGGCGAAACCGCACAGAATTTTACAAATTACTTGGTCGACACGATTTAGAAGCCAATGATTTTAAAGAATAAATAAGAATTATTTACCACATAGTTGTTATCGATTACATTATGTGGAATAAGGCAATTCATATTCACGCTCCGGGAGAAAAAACACCTTATGAGCCGTAAGCTTAATATTTCACTAGCACAACTTAATTGGTTAGTCGGTGACATCGAAGGCAACTGCGATCGCATGTTGCAAGTTGTGAGTGAACAAGCACCAAACACAGATATTGTCATGTTTTCAGAGCTGTCTTTGACAGGGTACCCACCAGAGGATTTAATTTTCCGAGCTGATTTTGAGGACCGCTGTTTAGTACAACTCGACCGTTTGCAAAAAGCCAGCCAAGAAACGGCAATTATTGTTGGTCATCCATGGTATGAAGGGGATGATATCTATAATGCATTGTCTTTTTTCTATCAAGGCAAATTGCATGCACGTTATTTTAAACAAGAATTACCAAATTACGGCGTGTTTGATGAGCCTCGTTATTTCACCGCAGATGAAAAAACCTGTGTTGTTGAATTTAAAGGTTACCAGCTCGGCTTATTGATTTGCGAAGATATTTGGTATGACGAACCGGTTGATGCAGTAAAAGGGGCTGGCGCTGAAATATTACTGACAATCAATGCATCTCCTTATGATATTAATAAAGAACATATTCGAACTGATTTATTAGTCGATCATTGTAAACGCACTCATATGCCAATTGTGTATCTCAATCAAGTTGGCGGGCAAGACGAATTGGTGTTTGATGGTGGCTCAAAAATCATTGCAAACAAAGGCAAGCAAACCTTTAAATTGGAAGAATTTAAAGAGCAGGTTATCACAGTGCAATTTGATGAACTTGCATTGGTGAGCGAAGGTAGCGTATTTATTGAGAATGACCCTGTGGCGCAGGTATACCAAGCTTTAGTCATGTCTACTCGCGACTACATCAATAAAAATGGTTTTAATGGGGCTATTTTAGGGCTATCAGGCGGGATTGATTCAGGGTTAACAGTGGCTATTGCCGTTGATGCAATAGGGAAAGAGCACGTGCAAGCGGTCATGATGCCATTCCGCTATACATCTGAGATGAGTATCCACGACGCTAAAGAACAAGCTGATTTGCTTGGTGTTGAATTCGATATCGTATCTATCGAACCGATGTTTGATGCTTTTATGGCACAGTTAACGCCTATGTTTGAAGGAACCGCGGTTGATACAACTGAGGAAAACTTACAAGCGCGTTGCCGAGCCGTTATTTTAATGGCGATGTCGAATAAACGTCGTCGCTTAGTTTTGACTACCAGTAATAAAAGTGAGTCAGCGGTTGGCTACTCGACATTGTATGGTGATATGGCGGGTGGTTTTGACGTGTTAAAAGATGTGCCTAAAACCCTTGTCTTTGAGTTGGCTAAATACCGTAATACTATCTCTCCAGCAATCCCACAACGCGTGATTGATAGGCCGCCATCAGCAGAACTTGCGCCAGGGCAATTAGATCAAGACAGTTTGCCACCTTATGATGTGTTAGATGCATTATTAGAAGGCTATGTGGAAAAAGACTTGTCAGTTAATGACCTAATCAAACTTGGTTTTGATAAAGACGTGGTGCGCAAAGTTGTGCGCCTTGTTGATATTAATGAATATAAACGTCGTCAGGCGCCTGTTGGGCCACGTATTACGATGCGCAATTTTGGCAAAGACCGTCGTTATCCGATCACCTCAGGTTTTGGCCGTAAAAACTGGTCATAACAGGAATTATTTATGAAAAAAATTGATGCAATTATAAAGCCATTCAAACTTGATGATGTTCGTGAAGCGCTGGCAGAAGTGGGTATTACTGGAATGACAGTGACTGAAGTGAAAGGTTTTGGACGTCAAAAAGGGCATACTGAACTTTACCGTGGCGCAGAGTATATGGTTGATTTTTTACCTAAGGTAAAAATTGAAATTGTAGTACCTGATGACATCGTTGAAAACTGCGTCGAAACCATTATGCAAACTGCACAAACTGGCAAAATTGGTGATGGAAAGATCTTTGTTTATGATGTCGCTCGAGTGATCCGTATTCGAACCGGTGAGCAAGACGAAGAAGCAATTTAATAAATTAAGTTTGTATGAAAATGCGGTAACGGAAAATACACAGGAATGGGATTAGAATTGTGTATTTATTATGCGAGCCCGTTACCGCTAAATTAGAAAACTACGAATATTTAACTAGTTAACCCATTTTCTTCAGTTAATATGTTTCATAGAATGCTCTTCTAAACAGAAGAGCATTTTTTGTGAATTAATTGAGGGGTAATACCTTGTGTGGTCCAAAACATTCATAGTGAATAGCACTGGTATCGACACCCATTGCAATTAGCTGCTTACCTACGTGCTGCATAAACCCAATAGGGCCACAGAAATAGAATTGCATATTCGGTTGCTCAATCCATTCACGTACCAATTCTAAATTCATTAAACCTTCATATTGGTAATCAAACCCGAGACGATCTTCCTCTCTTGGTTGATTAAACCAAATCGCGGATTGGCTGGTTTGCTGTTTTGCTAATAGTTGTTGAATTTCGTGCCTAAAGGCATGAACGGCACCATTTTCAGCGGCATGGAACCAATTAACTTGTGCGTTGTGACCTTGTTCTGTTAGATGATTTAACATGCTCAGCATTGGAGTTAAACCAACGCCAGCAGAGATCAAGGTAACAGGTGTCTGACCATCAACATCAATAAAGAAATCACCACATGGAGGTGCGAGCAGTACACTATCACCTTCATTTAATTGTTGATGTAAGAAATTAGAAACGGAGCCTTGTTCTTCACGTTTTACCGCAATACGGTAGCTACGGCCATTAGGTGCAGTGGTCAGAGAGTATTGGCGGATTTCTTGGTTTTCAAATCCCTGGTTGTTGACATAAATAGTGATATATTGGCCTGGGCGGTAATCAGCGACAGGTTGCCCATCGACAGGAACAAATTCAAAACTTGTAATCACATCACTTTGTGGTTGTTTTTGCGCTAATTTAAACTCACGTAAGCCTTCCCAACCCCCATTTTTATCCGCATTTTCTTGGTAAATTGCAGCTTCTCTACCAATAAAAATATCGGCTAAAACACCGTAAGCTCTTCCCCATGCATCAAGAACCTCTTGGCCTGGGTTGAGGAGTTCATCAATAGCCGCGAGTAAGTTTTCCCCGACGATTGGATAGTGCTCAGGTTTAATATTTAAGCTTACATGTTTTTGGGCGATTTTTTCGACAGCTGAAATAAGAGCCTCAGGAGTTTCAATATGCACAGCATATGCGCAGATAGCGTTGAAAAGGGCTTCTCGTTGGTCCCCATTCACTTGGTGAGTCATGTTGAAAATATCTTTTAATTCAGGATGCTGTTTAAACATCCGATCATAAAAATGCGCGGTCAGTTTTGGCCCTGTTTCAGCAATGGCAGGAATGGTTGATTTAACAATGGCAATGGTTTGGCTATCTAGCATACAGGTGCTCCTGAATTATTTTCATGTTCTCATTATAGTTATGGCAAAAGGCAAATTTTTGCGATCTAAAAATATTCCTTTGTAGATTAGTTAGATAAATTTATTTCATCTCAGCTAACCCCTATTTTTTTGCGAACGATGAAGGTGATTATAAAGATGTATTTTAAATACAACTTATAATATTTACGTGTTTATGTAAAGACTCAAATCGGAAAAATAGGGTGGATTTAGGCACATAATGAGAAGGGAATAGCAAATCTGGATGTTTGTCCGTTAAAAATTAAAATTTGAGCTATTTTATAATGAAGCCTTCAGAAGCAAATGAAGTGAAAAAAATTAATGCAATCGTTTGCGTATATTTTTTCTTTAGGGCTATCTCAAGAGAGAAAAAGAGTTTACACTGTGTGTCATTGCGATGAATCGATTTTCAACCTATTGAATTGCTGAGGCAGGAGAAGCGAATGTTAAAGCGTGAAATGAATATTGCTGACTACGATCCGAAATTATGGGAAGCAATGGAGCAAGAAGTACAACGTCAAGAAGAACACATTGAATTAATTGCTTCTGAAAACTATACCAGTCCACGAGTCATGCAGGCTCAAGGTTCTCAGCTAACCAATAAATATGCAGAAGGCTACCCAGGCAAACGCTACTATGGCGGTTGTGAGTATGTTGACGTGGTAGAGCAATTAGCGATTGACCGTGCGAAAGAACTATTTGGTGCTGACTATGCGAATGTGCAGCCGCACTCAGGTTCACAAGCTAACGCTGCAGTTTACATGGCGTTATTACAGCCTGGTGATACCGTTCTGGGAATGAACCTAGCACATGGTGGTCACTTAACTCACGGTTCACCAGTTAACTTCTCAGGTAAACTGTACAACATCGTGCCTTACGGTATTGATGAAAGCGGTAAAATTGACTACGACGATATCAAAGCGCAAGCGGAAAAACACAAACCAAAAATGATTATCGGTGGTTTCTCTGCGTACTCAGGTGTCGTTGATTGGGCAAAAATGCGTGAAATCGCAGATGGTATCGGCGCTTACCTGTTTGTTGATATGGCTCACGTTGCAGGTTTGATTGCTGCGGGTGTTTATCCAAACCCAGTTCCTCATGCACACGTTGTGACAACAACAACGCATAAAACTTTAGCGGGTCCACGTGGTGGGTTAATTTTAGCTAAAGGTGGTGACGAAGAGTTGTACAAAAAAATCAACTCAGCGGTATTCCCTGGATCTCAAGGTGGCCCTTTAATGCATGTTATTGCAGGTAAAGCGGTTGCTCTGAAAGAAGCGATGGAACCTGAATTCAAAGTTTATCAACAGCAAGTTGCTAAGAATGCGAAGGCAATGGTCGATGTTTTCCAAAAACGTGGCTACAAAGTGGTATCTGGCGGAACTGAAAACCACTTATTCTTAGTTGATTTGGTTGATAAAGACATCACAGGTAAAGATGCAGATGCTGCACTTGGCCGTGCGAATATCACTGTTAACAAAAACAGTGTACCGAACGACCCTAAGAGCCCATTTGTAACGTCTGGTGTACGTATTGGTTCTCCTGCGATTACGCGTCGTGGCTTCAAAGAAGCAGAAGCGGGTGAGCTAGCTGGCTGGATGTGTGATATTCTAGACAACCTCAATGACGAAGCGACCATTGAGAGCGTGAAGCAAAAAGTATTAGCAATTTGCAAAAAATACCCAGTTTACGCATAACATAACGTATTATTAATTACTGAAACCCGCTTCTACATGTATGTATGAGCGGGTTTTTTGCATTGAAAAAACGGAGGAGTGATGGTCATTCCATCAACGCGTTGGCTAGCTATTGATTATTTTACCTACTTTTTTGCCTACAGTATTTTCTTGCCATTTTGGTCAGTTTGGTTACAAGGTGAGGGAATTGATGCAGAAATGATTGGTGTTTTGTTAGGGGTCGGGCTAGCAGCCCGTTTCCTTGGTGCGATGTTTATTACTCCTTTAGTTAAAGAGCCCTCGAAACTTATTACTGCTCTACGCTTACTCGCAGGGCTTTCACTTATTTTTTCTGTCGGTTTTGCTCTGGGTTCTCACTGGGCATGGCTGTTGTTTGTAATGATTGGGTTTAACTTATTTTTTGCACCAATGGTTCCACTGGGTGACTCACTGGCGGGGACATGGCAAAAACAATTTACCTTTGACTACGGCAAAATTCGCGTTTGGGGTTCGATAGCTTTTATTATAGGTTCCTCACTGATGGGGTATTTAGCCGGTGTTTGGGGAAATAAAGCCATCATGGTGGCCTTGATAGTAAGCTGTTTAGCATTATTACTAGGCGCAATGCTGAAACCAGCAATTATGCCAATGGGGGCAGCGAAAGCGGATGGTGGTAATAAGGTTACGTTTAAACAATTGATTGCGGATAAAAACGTCGTTAGGTTTCTTATCTGTGTTACGTTACTGCAAGGGGCTCATGCGGCTTATTATGGTTTTGCTTCCCTATTTTGGAAAGAAGCCGGCTATTCAGATTTAGTTATCGGTAATTTATGGTCGCTCGGTGTGGTTGCTGAAGTCATTGTATTTATGTTAAGCCACCGTTTATTTAGGCGTTGGAGCGCTCGAAATTTACTGTTGTTATCTGCCTTCTGTGGAATTATTCGTTGGGGCTTGATGGGAGCGTTTACTGCATTACCGGTATTAATCGTGGTACAAATTCTTCACAGTGGTACTTTTACAATTTGCCACCTAGCCGCAATGCGCTTTATTAGTGCAAGAAAAGAAAATGAAATTATCCCATTACAAGGTGTTTACTCCGCACTCGCAACTGGCGGCGGGTTAGCCGTACTGACTATTATTGTCGGATACATTTATGAGCGAGTGCCTGCTCATCATGGGGTGGTGTTTTACTTAATGGCTCTTCTCGCTGTACCTGCCGTGTTTATCCGCCCTAAAGTGGTGGCTCAATCTTAATATTCACCTGCCAAGTTATAGAAGCGGTTAAGCCTATTTTATAGCTTGGTTTGGTATTGAATTTGTTTTCCAGTATCGTCAATGTAAATCATTGTTATATTTTCTCCGTGATTAATATCAGCGGTTGAAAAGTAAGTTTGTGATGAAAATGGCTCTACCATCGAGCTTTTTGCAATAGAACGACTTTTATTATTAGCCAGATAGATATTGGCAATATTTAAAAAATAAGGGGTGGGGTTATTGACGACAATACCGTCTTTAGCTAAATGAAATTGGATGTTTTTGATGACATTGTTTGGCTTTTCTGTGAGGTTTGTAGGGCGATAAAAAACTTTAATTCGTGTTTGAATGGCAAACTGTAGCATATTGGCACTATTTATTTGTTTTGGCTTTGGCGCAATGTCTAATACATTTAAATAAAATACAGACTCTTTATTCGTAGGGAGTTTGTCACCAATAAAACGTATTTGTAATTGAACTCCGTCATTTGCTGCGATTTTAGTGACGGGGGGCGTTACAATAAATGGTGCGTTCGTCGTTTCTGGTGTCGAGTCCGAATTACCTTCATCCACCCAGCTTTGAGTTAATGTGGCTTGTTCACTGTAATTAGTAAGTTGAATTCCGACGGATTTTTTATCACTAGGAAAAATAATTCGTGTTCCTTGCAAAACAAGACTTGCACTTGTCTGGAAGCTAAAAAATAGTAATGTAGCGAACCCTGTAATTTTAATGAATCCCACCATGGTATTTTCCTTGTTAATTATATGACATCACAACTGTTGCAGTACTTGAGACTTGCCCTTGAGTGACACTATTTGGGTTGTATGCATGGTAATAAGCTCCTAAATTTACTGAAAAAGAAGGAGAGATTGGATTTCCCTTGAGGACAGTAAAAATATTTGTCGCTCCATTTTTAGCTGCCACGCTATCTGAAAGCACTAACGGTGTATTGAGATTACTTGCGCTAACTAATCGGAAGCCAACGCCTTTAGCGCCTTGGCTAATGGAATTATTCAATGTTGCTTTATCATTTGAGAGCAAATTGCTACTGGATAAAAAAATAGATACATCACGAGAAGCATTACCGCCTGCTAAAAAGTCTTGGCAAGTAAAATTAAGTGTGAATGGCGTATAGCCCGCTCTGGTTGCAGTTTTCACTGCATTGATGCTTACTGGGGGTAGCGAAACGACTAAACCTTGGTTAACAAAATTACAGGTAGTGAGGATTGGATTATAAGTTAAGGTAATTGGTTGTAAGTAGATATCATCAGCACTGGTTGGCCATTGCAGCGTTAACAGAAAAGTGACTAATTTAGATACAATATCTAATAGCCACTGTAAAATTCCCAAGCTGGAAGCATCAGAGGCGAGTACGATAGGGGTAACTGTGGCGGTGCTTCCTGATACTTCGACATAGTTGGTTCCGGGTTTAGTCGCAAGCAAATTAAATTGAACGGTAAAATTTGTATCGAGTTCACTACCTTGATGTACACCTTCCGTAAGGCCGATAACCCTATCTTTTTCTAATGCAGTGACTGTAATTGAGACAAACTGCTTTCCACCATTAAAACCAATAGTGGCGGTTCTGCCTTGGAAAGGAGATGCGATACCAATAGAGTTAGGAAAAAGTATACCTCTTGCAGTACAGGTAAAAGTCCCAGGGTAGATGGTTCTACTATTTTTACTAACTTGAGTCGATGTACTGGTGAGCTCTGTCGATAAATCAAAAGCAAGAGCGGGAGCCGTCACGGTAGAAGTTTGTCTACAATGTGCTGAGGAAAACTGGCTGTAAGCCAATATACTGGAAAACATCAGTGCTAAAGTGATTTTTTCATCATATTTTCCTTTATCGACAGAGGTTTTTGTTCTTATCCATCGTGTTGAGTAGCGGCTCAATAACACATGTCTGTTTCCCTTTAAGCTTTATGTGTAATGCCATCGGTAATTGCTCACTTTTGATATACATCACGCCAGATTGGCCGACATAACCAATACTCTGTTGTTTAGCATCTGTGATTTCTGTTCCAAAAGGTAAGCTATCGCCATTAGCAAGAGCGCCACGGATGATATAAGTTTGTCGAGTATCGGTCTCGAGTTTGATGTAATTTACCGCCCCTTGATATGGACTTACATTTGCCATATTACCGAGCACCTCAGCGCCTGCGGTTTTCTCTGTATCTGTCAAGGTATAGGTATTGGTTCTATAGGGTGTGGAGTTAGCGACTAAAACAACACCTTGTTGATTAGTTAAGGTGGTTTTATCGGCATTGACCATCATGTCACTGGCCATTGGAGCATCAATGATGGTGTAGGTCTGTCCTGTTTCCCCTGAAAAAACAATATGTCCAGGAATAGCAACCAGAGTTCCTTTGGCGCCTAAACCCGTTTGGCGGTAATTATTGGCCTCTGTGTAAGATCCTGAAAGCGTGCTAGAGGGAAGCTGATAGCTGACGTTCCCACCAACTAAGTTATTACCACCGCTTTGGTTCGTTGCAGTTAGCGTATAATTGACTTGGTCATTTTTACCTGCAATACCACTGACACTCAGCGTAGTTTGTTGATAACGAGAGTCGGTGAAATAGCTTCCCATACTAATATTGGCGCGTTTTTCAAATAAAGAAAAAGGAACACTAAAGTTGGCATAAATACGAGTTTCTTCTTCGCTGTCGTAATTGCGAACACGTGAAACAGACACACTATAGGAAATATCGTTATAATTGTTTGCGTAACCGGCTTGATATTCACGGCTATTACCGTTTGCATTCCAATAATCACGGTGTGTACCCGATATGAATACCGAACCATAACCATCAGCTAATTGTTGGTTTAAATTCAACGTAAATGTATTTTTAGCACGTGAACCACGTAAAGCGTCATAATTAGTGAGTGAAAGCTCAGGTGGAATATTATTGCCGAGTTTTTCTGATAACTGGTCTTGATAAGCTTTCCAAGCGCGATAATTATCTTGGGAATAAATGGCATCAATAAAGCTATAGTAACCACTAGTGGAATAACGATATGACGCCAAGGTTAAATTGGTCGATGTTGCATTAATATATTTGTTATAAGTCAGGCGGTAGCTTTGCCCACTGTGATTTCCTGAATCCAATTTAGTATTTGCTTGCGTAATGTCAGCTGAAATGGCCCCAAAACTAAAATTCCAACCACTCCCTATAACGCCAGAATAGTATTTTTCGCTAAATAGCATTCCTGCATAAAGTGTCACTAAATTATTTAATCCATAGTGAAACTCACCTTGAGTAAATTTGGGTTGATAATGGGTATTGTCGATTTTAGTTTGCCCAGCAATAAGGCTGTAATTATAAACGCCCTGTTTGAGCATGTCAGGTACAGCAGAATAGGGCACAGTAAAGGTTTCTTGCCTTCCATCAGCTTCTTGGACAACGACGAATAAGTCACCTCCACCAGCACTAGGCTGCAGGTCATTAAATGCAAACTCACCAGGGGGAACGCTTTCTTGATAAACCAGATTATTATTTTGGTACACGCTGACTAAGGCATTTGTTTGAGCGACACCGCGTATAATAGGTACAAAATTTTGACTTGAATTTGGCAACATACTAGCTTCTGTTGCCAATGCAATCCCTCGAACTCGAATACTATTAAATAGGGCTGCGGGTGTATAAAAATCACCTAATTTCAACCCGGATTTGATTGTACTTAGAGGACGATAAACATAACGGGTATTGTTTTTCCATTTTTGGCTACTATGAGAGCTATGTCGATAGCTGGATTCATCTCTAAATTGCCAAGCGCCTAAATTAACGCCTGAATTTAAGGTAGCAAAAAAATTGTCACTGCTAGTTTTAGAGTTTTTTTTCTCTTTGTAACTATAATAATTTGTATTATAAGAAAAAATAATTGCAGGTTCGCCATAATTCCAGAGACTGGGGTCAACATAGTTAGCTTCGAGTTGTTTCAGAGCGATTTGAGGGACGGTAATATTGAGTCGTAGGTCGTTGATATTGAATTTATATTTTATATTGGCCACTAAATCATCAATAGGAATAAATGACTGTTGTTTGGTTTGTTCAATCACCTCAGAAGATAAATTCAGGTTTAATTTCTGCACATCATCAGCAGCAAGGCTAATCAGTTTACCATCATTATTGATATCAATTTCAAATTGGCCTTTCCAATTATTATTTACATAAAGGTCGGCTAATTGTTTACCTGATGGAATTTTACTGTCGGTATAGAATCGTGAAATATCTCCTTGTGCAGATTTGCCTACCAATAGGGAAGTCTCAAACTCGTCCGCTATTGAGTTCTTTTGATAACTTTGTAGTCCTATTAAGATTAGGAGGTAGAGATAGTTTTCTTTTTTCACGATGATTTCTTCTATTAAAGTTTAATGTTTTTAGATTTGAAAACACCATAGTCATCCACATACATTAAAATAAGATCGTGGCTTTTCATTGTTCCTTTAATAGGTAATTCTTTTTCAGACATAGGGGCAATCATCGCAGAATCAATTAATGAATTATTTTTATCGTCCGATGGTGTGATAGCTGCAATAGTTAAATGGTATTGCGAGTTATTTTTAACTAATATGTTATTATTTTTAATCTGGTAGCTCGCATGATTAATGACTTCATCGGAGGATTCGGTTAGACCAATAGGACGATAAAAAATTTTAATTCGTGAGCGTGTGGCTAGCTGAATTGCATTTTTGCCTTTAGCAGATTCTGGCGTTTTAGGAATATCTAAAACATTTAAGAAAAATACACTTTCAACATTGTCAGAAAGTTTTCCGGGTATTTTTTTTATTTTTAATTGCTGACCTTGTAAACCTTCAATTTTAACAATAGGAGGGGACAAATAAAAAGGCGCTTCAGAATTCTCAGGTGTGGAATTTTCATCACCGTTATCAATCCATGACTGAACAAGAGACGATGTTTTGCTATTATTGGTTAATTGTACAGTAATACTATCAGCGTCAGCAGGATATATAATTCGAGTGCCTGTAATAATAACATTAGAAAATGTTGAGCTCGAAAATAAAATAGTGAGTAATAAAACTAGAGTTTTCATAATAGTATCCATTTAAAGCCAGGCTAATAAAAGCCTGGCTAAGTCATAATTATAAATAGGAAACTGTATATATTACATTTGATTGCAAAAGACCGACTTTGGCAGCAGTTGCATTAGTTTTATAATAACTGGCTATTAAATTGAGTGTAGCTCCTGTCGCGCCACCAGTGTCAGCCCCTGTAAGGTTAGTATCAAAGGCCACATTGAGTGGAATTGCGGTTGTTGGAGTGCTGGTTTTAGATAAACTAAATCCAACATTTTTAGCAACGGAAGCATCATTTTCATTGACGGAAGTATTCACTAAATACAAACCGGAAGGGGAAATATTACTTGATGAATAAAAGTGTAATTTCAGATTACTTACAGGAGTGCTCGCAGGTGCGCAATCAGAGAAAGTTAAAGAAAATTGTTTTTGATTTTTAGAAATAACCGTCGCGGCAGTGGTCCCTGCATCTGTTACGGTTATTGGGTCAAGAACAACAGTCATATCGGCACTATTTCCGCCATTAATAGTACAAGTTGTATCGCTTATTGCTCCAGAAATTGAAATAATTCCTCCAGCACTGTTAGTTATTGCAAGTGCTGAACCTGATATAACAGATAACGAAAGTAAAGACAGAGGTAGTATATATCTAGACATAATTAACCCCATAAGGTCAAAGTAAAATAAAGTGATATAACTTTGATTAACAGCTGAATGTAAATTAGCTGTGTTATTTTATGCTAGATATAAAGTATATTTTTTTCAAATTAAAAATTAAAAAAATATTTAATGAGATTAATGTCTTTTTTATATGTATGAATTTAATATGATATTGTTTTTCTAATTATGTCAGTGTGACTCGTAATAAGTGTAATTTTTTTGATGATCAGTAGTTTATCTTTTTGAGTATTTCTTGTTGTGCATGTTATTGTGACAAGGATAAAGATCAATTAACTTAACAATAAACAAGAGTAATATTAATTTGTGAAATTAAATAAAATTTAATTTATAAAAAATTAATTGATAATAAAATGGCAAGTCATAGTTAATGACTTGCCATTGAGATATAATCTTATCTTATAAGCTTGGTAGGAAAGTCGTAAATACAGGCATAAAAGTGACTAAGAGTAATACGATAATTAATGCAAAGAACAGTGGCATGACCTCACGAATAAAGTCTGAAATACGTACACCAGTAATCGATGTGGCAACAAACATTACCGTTCCCATAGGGGGTGTTAAACATCCGATAGCTAAATTAAGGATCATGACAATGCCAAAATGGATAGGGTCAATTCCTAAAAGTTTTACTGTAGGCATTAATAATGGAACAAGGACAATAATTGCTGCATTACCTTCAATAAACATACCTAGAATTAAAAGCACCGCATTGACAATCATTAAGAAGACATATGGATTATCAGAGAAACTTGTCATCATTTTGGCAACATCTTGTGCCACTTGCTCGTTCGTCAATACCCATGCTAACGCAGAACAAGTCATAATAATGAGCATTATGCTTGCTGTTGAACGAGCTGTTTCTAAAAATGAGGCCGCAATGTCTTTTAACTTCATTTCACGATAAAAGAAGGTACCAATTACAATAACGTAAAGTACAGCAATAGCACCAGCTTCTGTCGGTGTAAAAATACCAAAGCGAATTCCGCCAATAATAACGAGGACTAAGAGGAAAGCTGACATTGCTCCTTTACCTGTTTGGTAAACTTCAGCAAATGTAGGCGCTTTGTCTCTAGCAGGTTTGTATCCACGTTTTTTGGCAATAAGATAAATTGTAACCATTAAAGCAACGCAGCACATTAAACCAGGAATGATTGCAGCCATAAACATCTTACCAATAGAGACATCGGCAACAAATCCATAGATGATTAATGCAATACCTGGTGGAATTATAGGTGTTATTAATGATCCTGCAGCAGTGACAGCGGCAGAGAAGCTTTTCCCATAACCTAATTTGGTCATTTCGGGTACTAACATTTTAGATAACATGGCACAGTCAGCAAGGTTAGATGCAGAGAGCCCGCCCATCATTGTACTTAATAATACGTTAGATTGGGCAAGTCCCCCTGGGTAGTGCCCAGACAGTGTGCCAGTAAATTTTAACATTCGGCTAGTGATACCCGTGTAATTCAAAAGGTTACCTAACAGAATGAAAAAAGGAATAGCAAGTAACGTGACATTTTCTCCTGCACCAATAATGCGCTGAACTGCAATAAGAGGAGATATATCACCAGCAGAAAAGAAATAAGTGAGTAATGCAATTAGCACACTTAAAAAAATGGGAACATTAATTAAAAAGCAGAATATTAATACAATACAGGCGATAATTACTGACATGGTTTATCTCCTTTTATTAATTTACTCATGTCTTCCAGTAAATGTTGGATAGAAAATAACACCATGATGGATGCGCCAATGGGAACAGAAAGGTCGATATAGTAATAAGAAACACCAATAATTGGTGTTATTTTATCTTCTGCGATAATCGAGAGTTCATATCCAAGATACCCAAAAATTGATAAAGCAATAATGGCCATAATATGCGTAATGACCGCGATAGCTAATTGTACTTTTTCAGGAAATAAAGAGGTAATAGCATCAATACTGACGTGCATTCTTTTACCCGCAGCGGATGCTGCTCCAATCATAACCAACCATATGTAGCAAATAATTAAAACTTCCTCACTCCACATTAAAGGGTCATTAAGAAGCCAACGCATGAATACAGCAAGAATGGTAATAATGACGATAGCGGCAACGGCAAGCGAAGCCACTATATCACTTAATTTCCCCAGAAATTTAAACATAAAAGATCCTTGCGAGAATAATAGTCAACCATTTGTATTGTAAAAATATTGGCGGTGTTAACCGCCAAGTAATAGGGTTAATTATTAATAATATCTTGAGTTTGTTGATATAAATTCGCAGACCATTCAGGGAATTCATTATAGAAAGGCTTAGATTTTTCTTTGAAGAGCGCTCTGTCTACTTCAACAACAGTAACACCTTCACTTTTCATTTTTTCAATAATCTCTTTTTCTTGTTGTAAGACTAAATCTGTTAAAAATTGCCCAGCTTCATTTCCTGATTCAACTAAAGCCTGCTGAATATTTTCAGGTAATTTAGCGTAGGTTTTGCTGCCCATGACTAAGTTGGTTACGTTTTCTACATGGCCCGTTAGAATTAAGAATTTGGCTGCTTCATGGTGTTTTTGCCCATATAGCACTGGAATTGGGTTTTCTGCACCATCAATAATTTTGAGATTAAGTGCAGTATAAACTTCAGCTAAAGGTAATGGTGTTGGTGTGGCTCCCATTGCCTCTAAACCTTTAATTTGAATTTTATTGTTGGGGACGCGAATTTTTAAACCTTTTAGGTCATCTGGGGTTTGGATCATTTTATTGGCTAAGATATGACGTGAACCATATAGCCAATCTTTAGAAACCACATGAAGGCCTTTTTTATCTAACTGTTGTTCTAAGGAACCATACCAAGGTGAGGCATTTAATTTAAAAATATCTTTATAAGATAGCCCTAAGTACGGCCCAAACATAATACCGTAATCAGGTACATAATCAGAAAAGAAGGCACCATCTGCTAAGGTAATTAATGGACTACCTAACTTCATTTGTTCGATGACATCTTTTTTAGAACCTAATTGTGAGCTTGGGTAAGGAATTAACTCACCTTCACCATTAGTTTTTTCATTGAATTTCTTTGCCCATTCGTGGATAGCTAAGTCAAAAGGCTCTCCGGGGTTATTTTCATAAGCGACTTTTAGCTTATATTTAGCATCGGCGAATGCGGCACCTGTCATGCTGCCCATTAATAGCATTGTGCTGAGTGTTAAGCTAAGAAATGTCTTTCCGTTTAATGTGCTCAGTTTCATAAAGGTATCTCCTGTAGGGGATTTATTGTTTTAAGTATTTAGTTTCTTTTTCTAACCAATGTATTTTTTGCGTAGCATTGCTTCTGTGCCACAATTCAGAATATCTGTGATTTTTTGGCTCACATCATCCTGTAATTGTGGTATTTCGTTGAGGTTTAATCCCCATAAATCAGACATTGCTAGCACATTTTCAGTCAGTTGTTTTACATTTGAGTCATAGAGCTCATTCCAAGCTTTAAAGCGTTCAAGTAAATAATCATCATCATTTAAAGGAATGAGTTGTTCACCCTGTTTTCCTCGATAGAAAACAATAAGCGCAGCAAGTGAAAATGAAATGCAATAAGGAATTTTATTGTATTGCTTAACATAAGAGATTAATTGAGGTAATAAACGAGTTTTAAATTTAGTTAGCGAGTTTAGAGAAATTGAAAGTAACTCATGCTCTATATATGGGTTATTAAAACGGTCAATTACTGCGGAGGCAAAAGCCATGAGCTCCGAAGGGCTTTGAGATAAAACAGGAATAACCTCATTATCAATTAAATCTTTGATGAAAGATAAAAAGATTGGGTTGGTAGTGACATCACGAACAGTTCGAACCCCTGCTAAATAAGCAACGGGAACCATCGCAGTGTGTGCACCATTTAAGATTGCAACTTTACGTTCTTTGTAGGGTTTTATGTCATCTACTACTTTGATATTTAATGGCAATTCATTTAACTTTAGCTTCTGCTCTAGTATTTTTGGCCCTTGAATAACAAATAAATAGAAATATTCAGCAGTGACGAGAAAATCGTCTTTATAGCCTAATTCTTTTTCCAGTTTTTCAATTTCATTTTTCGGGTAGCCAGTAACAATTCTATCGACTAACGTAGAACAAAACGTATTACTGCTATTTAGCCAAGCGATAAAATCTGCGGGGAGTTGCCAGTCTTGTGCATGTTGATTTACAAACTCTTGTAATTTATCGCCATTATAGTCAATTAGCTCACAGGGGATGATGAACAACCCTTTGCTACTATCGCCATTAAAATGTTGAAAGCGGTGAAATAAAAATTGAGTAAGCTTTGCAGGGAAACTACTTGCTGGTGTATCTTCTAAGCGTACGTCGTGCTTATATACGATCCCTGCTTCCGTAGTATTAGAGAAGATCCATTGTAATTCGGGATTTTCTGCACACTTTAAAAATTTATCATATTCAGAATAGATAAGTATTTCACGGTTAACCGAATTAATAATCCTTATATTAGAAACGCTTTGTTTTTGTTCATTAATTCCCCTGGTGATGGCAGTATAAAGTCCATTTTGTTGATTAATTGAGGGATGAGATGAGTCAATTGGCCTGACAAGCGTAATGCCACTATTGAAATCTGTCTTTTCATTCAGTTGGTCAACCATCCAGTCGATAAAAGCACGTAAAAAATTACCTTCTCCGAATTGCAAAATTCTCTCTGGGTATTGCTTATTAGCCATTGACTGTCTATTTAAGTAATCCATGACCATTCCTCTAGTTATTATGTGTATTAATCATCTGGTGTTGATTCAGACTAGAAGTATTTTTTTCTATGGACTATTAATTGCATCAATTTTGTGGAATGAATGGCTTTTTGATGTTTTTAATGTGTTTTTTATCAGTTAAAAACAGATGAATTATTGATAGATTAAATCTGTTCAATAAATATGTCTTTTAATTAATTGAAATATAGTGATAATTTTATTTTCTATAATTTTTGATAATAATAATTCTATAATTAAGCTGTTTTTTTTACTGAAAAATTCAGGTTTTGTTTGATGTGTACCATTATCGACCCAAAGAAATAATTCGTCATTGGCCATCCATTGGCCTTGTAACCTAATGTTATTTATTCATAAGTTTGCTGTATGGAGTTGATCATAGTTCGTTTAGCGGTATCTAAATGATGTCTAAGTTCATTCATCGCGACAATATCATTACGGCTAATTAATGCACTTAAAATGGTCATGTGTTCTTCAATTGCCAGTACATTTCTTTCTTTTAAATCTGATTCATCCCATTGATATTGAAAATGAAATATCACAGTGATGATTTCAAGAGATTGATTAAAAAATGGGTTGTTGGCACCCGATAGAATAAGGCTATGTAGTTCATAATCTAGTTGAGAAAAGTCGCGGTAATTGATAGTAACGGTTTCACGCAGTGTTCTATGCTTGAGTAATAGCTCTTTCGCTAAAATCCAACGATGGTCATCTGGTGGTAAATTTAAAAAATGAGTCAATGCATTGGTTTCTAGTAACTCCCTAAACTCAAAAAGTTTTTCTGCGTATTCACGTGAAAACTTCATCATATGCCAATTTCCTCGGTGGGTGTTTTTAATTAACCCATAACGGGAAAACTCCACTAAGAACTCCCGAACAACACTAGAACTTACATGACTTTTTTTTGCTAATTGTAATTCAGTAAAAGTATCTCCGGGCATCAATTCTTTGCGTTTAATCATTTGATAAAACGCTTTTTCGAATAAGACGATTTGTTGATCAGGGAGACTTGATTCAACAGGAAAGAAATCAGTTTTATTGGGATAGCGAATGACATGATATTCATTCCCTTGTTTTTCAATGATTTTCTTTTCTAATAAATATTCGAGGGTATGTCTCACGGTGGTTCGACTGATATTAAACATCTCTGCTAAAGAAGATTGTGAGGGGAAGGGGGATGTTAATAAATTTTTATGTATGGCATCTAAGAATTCATTAATTGACCCATAGCGTATATTTTTACTCCTCACCATTTAAATACTCCTTGAATCTGATTTTTATTCTTTAAAGACCGATTTAAAACCGATTTAAAAACATTTAATCACAAAATTCGGTTGTTAATTATCTAGTCTATGTTTTTTAAATTAAAAAAGACAGATAAATTGATGGAGGGAAATATGAAACAATTGATTTGCCAAGAACCTAAACAATTAGTCTATCAACAAGTTGTTGAACCTACAGTTCAAACTGGGCACGTAAAAATAAAAATTCATGCGGTTGGTATATGTGGAACTGATATTCATGCATGGGGAGGAAACCAGCCATTTTTTCAATATCCACGAGTATTAGGACATGAAATTTCTGGAACTATTTGTGAGGTTGCATCAGATATCACGCAGTGGAAAGTCGGGCAACGTGTTGCGGTGATGCCTTATGTCGCATGTTACGAATGTGGTGCATGCAAGGAAGGAAAAACAAATTGTTGCGAAAAAATATCAGTTATTGGCGTTCACGAAGACGGGGGTTTTTGTGAATATTTAAATGTTCCAGAGAAAAATGTATTAGCGATTGAAGACACTGTCACAGATATTGATGGCGCCTTGATCGAACCATTTTCAATCAGTGCTCATGCCGTCAGGCGTGCGCAAGTTAAAGCGCAAGATACTGTTTTAGTCGTAGGGGCTGGACCGATAGGGCTTGGCGTTGCTGCAATTGCCAAAGCGGATGGTGCTAACGTATTAGTGGCTGATACCAGTGAGGCACGTCGCCAACATGTTGAAAAGGTCTTAGGCTTAAAAACGTGTGACCCAGCGGCTGAAAATTACTTATCAAGCATTGAAGGCCATTTTTCAGGCATGCTTGCTGAGAAAGTCATTGATGCTACGGGGAATCAACACGCAATGAACACCGCGGTGAATTTAATTCGTCATGGTGGTTTAATTGTATTTGTTGGCCTATTTAAAGGTAATTTATCGTTTCCAGACCCCGATTTCCATAAAAAAGAGACAACAATGATGGGGAGTCGTAATGCAACGCCTGAAGACTTCAATAAAGTTGCAAGATTAATGGCTGAAGGTAAGTTATCTAGTGGGATGATGCTAACACACCAATTTGACTTTGATACCATTGGTGATGTTTATGAAAGTGATGTCATTAATAATCGTGAATTAATTAAAGGTGTTATTTTGTTTTAAACAACAATTTATTTTTAAGTAACAATAAAAACCCACAATAAGAGTGGGTTTTTGTTTGGCGCTAATTTATTTCTAGTCTGAATGAATTAGCGTTTTAATGCTTCCGATAATTCATCTTTCATGACGGACAGTATGTCTCTAACAACACGTGGGCTACCAGCGACTAAGTTACCAGATGCGATATAATTATGGCCGCCAATAAAGTCAGTCATGATACCGCCAGCTTCACGCATGATTAGCTCGCCGCCTAAGAAATCCCATGGTTTTAAGCCGATTTCAAAGAATGCATCAACACGACCAGAAGCAACATAACACAGGTCTAACGCCGCAGAACCCGTACGACGGAAATCAGCGCATTTGTCGAACATTGCGGTCATGATATTCATATATACCGCAGCGTGCTGTTTTTGTTTGAAAGGGAAACCTGTCGCAACGATAGCGCCATCAAGGTCACGCTTTTCATCAATGCGAATACGATAACCGTTAAGTTGAGCGCCTTGTCCACGTACTGCGCTAAATAATTCATTACGCATTGGGTCGTAGACAACAGCAACTTCTGTACGGCCTTTAACGCGTACAGCGATAGAAACAGAAAAATGAGGGAGGCGTTTTGTGAAGTTGGTGGTGCCATCCAGTGGATCGATTACCCATTGAATATCATCATCTTTACCAATTAATTCACCGCTTTCTTCAGTGATAATAGTGTGGTCTGGATATGACTTGCGGATGATTTCAATTATCAGTTGCTCAGATTCTTGGTCAACGTTAGTAACGAAATCGTTAGTGCCTTTCTGAGTGACTTTAATATTGCTAGGCATTTCATAGTTTTTAGCTATGTGATTACCGGCCTTACGTGCTGCACGTATGGCGATGTTAAGCATCGGATGCATGGGCTTTTTCCACTGGAATGTTAAAGAACGAAAAACTTGAGTGCCGAAGTATATAGATGTTCGTCACAATAAGCAATTTTGTGTTAAGCTATTGCGATAATTTTTTTATGAAACGTATAAACCATGTTAGATAATATCCGTATTGTTCTTGTTGAGACCTCACACACTGGTAATATGGGCTCAACGGCCCGCGCAATGAAAACCATGGGGCTTTCTAATCTCTATCTTGTTAACCCTCTTGTTGAACCAGACTCACACTCTATTGCGCTTTCTGCAGGAGCAAGTGATGTTATTGGTAATGCGACAATCGTTAAAACTCTCGATGAAGCTTTAGAAGGCTGTAAACTAGTGATCGGCACTAGTGCGCGTTCTCGTACTTTATCTTGGCCGATGGTTGAGCCACGTGAATGTGGCGTTAAATCTGTTGAGCAATCCAAAGAATCGCCAGTTGCGATTGTTTTTGGTCGTGAGCGAGTAGGATTGACCAACGAAGAATTACAAAAATGTCAGTATCATTTATATATCCCAACGAATCCTGAATACGGTTCTTTGAATTTAGCGATGGCGGTTCAGTTGGTGAGTTATGAGATACGTATGGCGTATCTTTCAATGAATGAAAAAAATACGGTAATTTCCGCAGATGATGAGGTAGAATACCCGCCGTCAGAAGATGTTGAGCGGTTTTATGTCCATCTTGAAAGCGTATTGAATGAATCCGGTTTTATACGTAAAGCCCACCCTGGCTTAATTATGAATAAATTACGCCGTTTATTCACTCGAGCGCATATCGAAACCCAAGAGTTACATATCCTGCGGGGTATTTTAACGTCAATGGAAAAATGGGCGAAAAAGTGAGGCGAAATCCGTGGTAAAATCAGGTGAATAATACTTGAGTAAATTAGTCAGGTAAATAGTTGACTAAATTACTCAGGAATGTCACAATCTGACCATAATTTACCACGGAGTAATATGTTATGAGACTCACTTCCAAAGGGCGTTACGCAGTAACTGCGATGTTAGATGTCGCATTACACTCTCAGTCAGGTCCAGTGCCTTTAGCTGACATTTCTGAACGTCAGGGAATTTCCCTCTCTTATCTTGAGCAACTTTTCTCTCGTTTACGCAAAAACGAGTTGGTTTCGAGTGTGCGCGGTCCAGGCGGCGGTTATTTGCTTGGTAGAGACGCAGACCAAATCTTTGTTGCTGAAGTAATCGCTGCGGTAGATGAATCTGTTGACGCCACCCGTTGCCAGGGTAATAAAGAAGGTTGCCAAAATGGCGATCGCTGCTTAACTCACGCACTATGGCGCGATTTAAGCGATAGAATTACAAGTTTCCTTAGCAGCATTAGCCTTGATGAGCTGGTTAAAAACCAAGAAGTCATGGTTGTTGCTGATAGACAAGATAACGAACAGCGTAAAACCATGCCAAATGGGATTACACCTGAATCGATTATCAATGTACGTGCTTAAAAATATTAAAAAAATTGCAGTCGGTACATCTTGGTGAGTTGTTAGACGAAGAGCTAATTTCCGCTATTTGTATCTTTAAAAATTAAAGGCAAGTTACCTTGTCCTTTGGAGTAAGTGAGCAATGAAATTACCAATTTATCTTGATTATTCAGCAACAACACCGGTTGACCCGCGTGTGGCTGAAAAAATGATGCAATGTTTAACAATGGATGGGAACTTTGGTAACCCAGCGTCCCGTTCTCATCGTTTCGGCTGGCAAGCGGAAGAAGCGGTAGATATTGCTCGCAATCAAATCGCCGAATTAGTGGGCGCTGACCCGCGTGAAATCGTGTTTACTTCAGGCGCAACTGAGTCTGATAACTTAGCGATTAAAGGCGCTGCTAATTTCTATAAAAAGAAAGGCAACCACATTATTACCTGTAAAACGGAACACAAAGCCGTTTTAGATACCTGCCGCCAATTAGAGCGTGAAGGTTTTGAAGTGACTTACCTGTCACCGCAAAGCAACGGTTTAATTGCTATGCAAGACCTACAAGACGCTATCCGTGAAGACACTATTTTAATTTCTATTATGCATGTTAATAATGAAATTGGTGTAGTGCAGGATATCGAAGCTATTGGTGAATTATGCCGTAGCAAAGGGATTATTTTCCACGTCGATGCAACTCAAAGCGTGGGCAAATTGCCCATCGACCTGAATGCGTTAAAAGTTGATTTAATGTCGTTCTCTGCGCACAAACTCTATGGCCCAATGGGCATTGGTGCACTGTATGTCCGCCGTAAACCTCGTGTTCGCCTTGAAGCGCAGCAGCACGGTGGTGGCCATGAGCGCGGTATGCGTTCTGGGACATTACCTGTACACCAAATCGTTGGTATGGGCGAAGCTTACCGTATTGCCAAAGAAGAAATGGCTGCGGAATCTGAGCGCTTACGCGGTTTACGGTTACGTTTGTGGAACGGTATTAAAGATATCGAAGAAGTTTACCTCAATGGTGATTTAGAACACGGTGCGCCGCACATTCTGAACGTCAGCTTCAACTATGTTGAAGGTGAATCACTGATGATGTCATTAAAAGATTTGGCTGTATCTTCAGGTTCTGCATGTACTTCTGCAAGCCTAGAACCTTCTTATGTACTGCGCGCTTTAGGGATGAATGATGAGCTGGCACATAGCTCAATCCGTTTCTCTTTAGGTCGTTTCACGACAGAAGAAGAAATTGACTATGCAATCAAAATGATTCATGGCGCAATTGGCCACTTACGCGAGCTGTCTCCTTTATGGGAAATGTTTAAAGACGGCGTAGATCTTAACAGCATCGAATGGTCTCACCATTAATCAGACGGTTTCAGGAGTTTAAAAATGGCTTACAGTGAAAAAGTTATCGATCATTATGAAAACCCACGCAACGTTGGTTCGTTTGACAACAGCGACCCAAGCGTCGGTAGCGGTATGGTAGGCGCACCTGCCTGTGGTGACGTCATGAAATTACAGATTAAAGTAAATGATGACGGCATTATTGAAGATGCACGTTTTAAAACTTATGGTTGCGGTTCAGCAATTGCTTCAAGTTCACTCGTGACTGAGTGGATGAAAGGCAAAAGTTTGGACGAAGCAGAGTCAATCAAAAATACAGCCATTGCAGAAGAGTTAGAATTACCACCAGTGAAAATTCACTGTTCAATTCTAGCGGAAGACGCAATCAAAGCTGCTATTGCTGATTACAAAAGCAAACGCCAAAGCAAATAAGTTTTTAATCAGTCTATAGGGCAAGCCATATTAATAAATAACAACAAGTTATCGTCCTATAACTGGAACAATACTCATGCCTTCTAGGCTAAACATCGCTGAGTTTCTTAGCTTAGAAATAGGGTGGGTATAAAATAATTTGAAGGCGGATGCGACTAATGAGTAGCATCTGCCTTGTTTGTTTCTAAAGTGAGGTTTGCAATGTCTATTTCTCTTACAGAAAGTGCTGCGCAGCGTATTCAATCCTTTCTGCAAAATCGTGGAAAAGGCGAGGGCTTGCGTTTAGGTGTAAGAACTTCAGGTTGTTCAGGGATGGCTTATGTTCTTGAATTCGCTGATATAATTAATGAAGAAGACACGGTTTTTGAAGATAAAGGCGTGAAGGTCATCGTCGATGGCAAGAGCATTGTTTATCTTGATGGTACTGAGCTGGATTTCGTTAAAGAAGGCTTAAACGAAGGGTTTAAATTTAATAACCCTAACGTCAATAGTGAATGCGGATGCGGTGAAAGTTTTCACGTATAATGCGTTCAATTAAGCCTAATTTTCGGCCAATCTCACTAATATTAATTTGTTAGTGGCATTGGTAACCGGTTCGAGAAACTGAGCACTTATGGATTACTTTACTCTTTTTGGGTTGACCCCAACTTATGCCATCGATAGCGAACAACTGACGTTACGTTTTCAAGACTTACAGCGTCAATACCATCCTGACCGGTTTGCAACCTGTTCTGAACAGGAAAAAATGCAAGCACTGCAAAAAGCAGCAACCATTAATGCTGCCTATCAAGCCCTTCGTCACCCGCTAAAACGCGCGGAATATATGCTTTCATTACATGGTTTTGATATTAATAACGAACAACATACCATGCATGATACGGCATTTTTAATGGAGCAGCTTGAGCTACGTGAAGAGTTAGACAATATTGAAAACAGTGATGATGCACTTGATTTATTAGCTAAATTTATGCAAAACGTCAAACAAATGCAGCAAGCACGAAGCGCACTGATGGTGACAGAGTTAGATGCCATGCAGTGGGAAAAAGCCGCTGATACCGTACGTAAACTACGTTTTCTCGATAAGCTTCAGCAGCAAGCTGAGCAACTCGAAGAACGGTTACTAGATGAATTTTAAGAGAAAACGATTATGGCGTTACTACAAATCAGCGAACCCGGTATGACAGCAGCTCCGCATCAACGCAAATTGGCTGCTGGCATTGATTTAGGTACCACCCACTCTTTGATTGCGACAGTGCGCAGTGGTGAAGCTGCGGCTTTGCCTGACAATCAAGGGCGTTTTTTATTACCATCGATTGTTAATTATCAGCCTGAAAGCAAACTAGTGGGATGGGATGCTAAGCAACTTGCCGAGCAAGACCCAGTCAATACCATTATTTCAGTGAAACGCATGATGGGGCGTTCATTGGCCGATATTCAAAAACGCTACCCTGACTTACCTTATCAACTAAGTGCCAGTGAAAATGGTTTGCCATTTATTCAAACTGCGGCTGGCCAAGTCGACCCAATCCAAGTGTCTTCTGACATTCTAAGAACATTAGCAAAACGTGCGGAAGAAACCTTAGGTGGCGAAATGGATGGCGTAGTGATTACGGTACCGGCTTATTTTGATGATGCACAACGCCAAGGTACAAAAGATGCGGCGCGCCTTGCAGGCTTACATGTATTACGTTTACTGAATGAACCGACTGCCGCTGCGATTGCTTACGGGTTGGACTCTGGGCAAGAAGGCGTGATTGCTGTTTATGACCTTGGTGGTGGTACTTTTGATGTTTCTATTTTGCGTTTAAGCCGCGGTGTATTCGAGGTGTTGGCAACGGGCGGCGATACCGCACTTGGGGGCGATGATTTCGACCAAGTACTGGCACAGTGGATTGCTGAGCAAGCAGGCGTTTCATTACAAGGTGATCATCATTTAAATCGTCAACTATTAAATATGGCGACAGAAACGAAAGTCGCGCTCAGTGACGCAGATGCAGTGGCTATTCAGCTTGCCAATTGGCAAGGGGAAATTCGTCGTGAGCAGTTTGAAACGTTAATTGAAAATTACGTGAAACGTACACTGATGGCTTGTCGTCGTGCATTGAAAGATGCAGGTGTTGAAGCATCAGAGGTGCTGAACGTTGTTATGGTTGGTGGTTCGACTCGCGTACCATTAGTACGTCAAAAAGTTGGGGAGTTTTTTGGTAAATCACCTCTGACATCCATCGACCCAGATAAAGTGGTGGCAATTGGTGCCGCAATTCAAGCCGATATCTTAGTAGGGAACAAGCCCGACAGCGAAATGTTGTTATTGGACGTGATCCCGTTATCCCTTGGTCTAGAGACCATGGGGGGATTGGTTGAAAAAGTGATCCCGCGCAATACGACGATTCCAGTTGCTCGAGCTCAAGAGTTTACCACATTTAAAGACGGCCAAACGGCAATGAGTGTGCATGTGGTGCAAGGTGAGCGTGAAATGGTGGCAGATTGCCGCTCGTTAGCGCGCTTTACCTTACGTGATATTCCAGCAATGGCAGCCGGTGGAGCTCATATTCGTGTGACTTTTCAAGTCGATGCCGATGGGCTGTTGAGTGTCAGTGCTATGGAAAAATCCACTGGTGTAGAAGCCTCGATTCAAGTTAAGCCATCGTATGGGTTAACGGATAACGAAATTTCAAACATGATTAAAGATTCAATGACTAACGCGCAAGATGACTTAAATGCGCGCCGCTTAGCGGAGCAAAAAGTTGAAGCTGCAAGAGTGCTTGAAAGTTTAACGAACGCATTAGCCCAAGATGGCAATTTACTGACGCCAAAAGAAGAGTCAGAAATTGATAATGCGGTCAATGAGTTAATTAAAGCGGTTGAGGGTACAGACCCAATCGTAATTGAAAATGCCATTAAACAACTGGATAAGCAATCGCAGGAGTTTGCAGCGCGTCGTATGGATACGTCCATTCGCCAAGCGTTGTCAGGCCATTCTGTGGATGAGATATAATTATGCCTAAAATAGTTTTTTTACCTCATAGTGATTTATGCCCAGACGGTGCTGTCGTTGAAGCACAAGAAGGCGAGTCTATTTTAAATGTTGCATTACGCAGCGGTATTGAGCTTGAGCACGCCTGTGAAAAATCCTGTGCTTGTACAACCTGCCATTGCATCGTTCGCGAAGGTTTTGACTCACTAGAAGAAAGTAGTGAACTCGAAGATGACATGTTAGACAAAGCATGGGGGTTAGAACCAGAAAGTCGTTTAAGTTGCCAGGCATTGGTGGCGGATGAGGATTTAGTGGTGGAGATACCACGTTATACTATCAATCACGCCCGCGAACACTGATTTTTGTCATACTTCACGCTGTAGCGTTGTTGGCTTCTTTCGCTAACCCTAGTCACATACTTATGTATGCTCCTAGGGATTAGCTCAATTGCCGCCTAGCTACAACGTGAATTATTTAAAAAATCAAAATACATGTCATGCTTCACACTGTAGCGTTGTTAGCTTCTTTCGCTAACCCTAGTCACATACTTTTGTATGCTTTCCAAAATACTCTCATTTGCCGTCTAGCTACAATGTGAATTATTTAAAAAATAACAGTAAATCGTCCTTAATATTTATTCATATATGTAATAAGAGTGATTTTTTGTATTTTAATATTTTCCTTGTTATTTTCTTTTGTTTTTTTGAAAGTGAAATGCAATTCTTAATATTTTATTTAATTTTAATAAATTAATTATTTATATATTATGAAATTTTTTTGTTTTATTTATTTGCTGATTTAAAGTTAGTAATTAAATTATCACTTTGTGCGCTTTGTTTTTTATGTTATAGATAATATCGATATTGAGTAGTTACCTTTGGATTAAAATACAATGATTCAATGTTTATATAAATGCTAATTAAATAAAGTTGGAGATAAAAAGGAATTTTATCATGAAATGGAAATATCGATTTGGCGCAGTGGCTGGTAATACACTTGAATATTATGATATTGCTGTTTTTGCGGCAATATCGAGTTATCTCAGCGCAGAATTAGAGCGGCTAGGCTATAACCAAGCGACAGAGATGGTATGGGGTATATTTGCTTTGCGTTTTATTATTCGGCCTGTTGGCGCTTATATTATAGGGAGGTATGCCGACAGTGTTGGTAAAAAGTCCGCATTGGTTTTAACAAGTTTTATAACAGGGACAGCTACACTATGCATGGCATTATTACCTATTAATTTATTAGGGAATTACACTCCTATTGCCATTTTAATTTTGCAAATGGCACTATCATTTAGTTTTGCAGGAGAATATCCATCATTAATTACTTACCTTTTTAATAACTCTAAGAATAATGAAAACTCAAGGTTATCAGCCATAATCAATGGCAGTACAGCATTCGGTATTATTATTTCACTTACAGTTGTATTTGCTTTGGAATTTTTTTTAGAACCAGAGATGATGCAAAGTATTGGATGGCGAGTTCCCCTGTTTTTAGGAGTGCTTAATATTGCTATTAGCTTTTGGTTTAGAATGAAATTGCCTAATAATTCAAGTGAAAAAATAAAATCAGTACCTATTAGTTATATGGATATGTTTTTTGTTTTTTTATTAACCATACCTGGAAATGTGCTCTTCTTTGTGCAGCATGTTTCAACAGCTATGTTTCTTGAAAAAATGCAAATGATAGAAGATAGGACTGTATGGGCACTGTTATTGTCAATTTTACTTCTATCTTTTATGTTAATTTGTGGCTGGCTTACCGACAAATATAATATTTTGGAAAAGGTATATAACCTCGGTGTGATAGGAATGGTGTTTTTATCAATTCCTATATTTTTATTAATTAGCAGTCAATCTATAATATTAACTATTATTTCTCAATTAATTATCAATATATATGCAGCAATGATTCTAGCAACGACCCCCTTTATGTTGTTTAAAGCGGCAAAAGGAAAGGTTGTTACACTTGCGTTAGGTTTTAACTTTACAGCAATGCTTTTTGGTGGTGTCTCACCTTTGATTACAACTTATCTTGCTAATATTAATATAGCCTATGTGGGCTTATTTCTAACATTGTGTGGTGCACTTCGATTTTTAATTTATAAAAAACCATCTAAAGATTTTGAAATAGAGACAAAAACGGGAAGTTAAACTTTATTAAGGAATTGATATGAATGCTGAAAGCCAAGTTTTTGAAGATGTATGTAGTAATTTTAAAAATGAATTTATAAATATTTTTGATTGGCATGATGTTGATGTTACCTATTTCTGTGTTGATTTAAAAAATAAAACAATGCATATAGCATCTAATAATTATGAATGGCAATTAATAAGTCTAAACAGTGGGTTGGATCTTTTGGTGGAAGAAAGATTAAAATCGAGCATCCAATATTGGAATAATTACCCAGAAGTTTTCATGAAGATTCTAGCTAAATCGAAAAAAAGTAAATTTAAAGTTGATTTTTGTAATAGATATGGGAGTACATTTGAAATTACTACTGTAAATTCAAATAAGCAGCTCACATTATCTGAAATGTTATCTATTTATAAGCATCGCCCCATGATTTCTGAGTATGCCCACCAGCTTTGGAAAAAAAATCCTGACGTTACTTTACCGATGAGAGCGAATATTCCTATAAAGGCACAATTATTAGGGCAAACAAAGAATGTTGCACCGGAACTATTAAATCCTCAAAAATATATGCGTTTTGGCCATATTCGTTTTACACGAAAAGAGATGATAACCATACGCCTACTGCTTTCGCACTGTAAGGTAAAAGAAATCAGTTATATTCAAGGTTGTTCAGAAGCCAGTGAAAATAGACGAATTCAAAAGATCAAAGAAAAGTTGGGTTTCCCTTATGTTTCATCAAGCGGCTTGTTTACAGCATTAAAAGAGCAAGGTATTACACTAGCTTGTTTGGAAACACTTATCGATTTACCTCTCACAAACAGTATAATGAAGAATAACTGAAAAAGATCCGTTGGTATGATTCAAAGGGCTATAATTCGAAAAATAGTTGTTCATATAATGAGAGAAAATGATGAGTTTAAAATGGTCAAATAGCCGTGAAATCGGTGAAGCACTGTATGACGCATTTCCAGATGTTGATCCAAAAACGGTGCGCTTTACCGATATGCACCAGTGGATTTGCGATTTAGAAGAATTTGATGATGATCCGCAAAAATCGAACGAGAAAATCCTAGAAGCGATTTTGTTAGTTTGGCTGGATGAATTCGAATAAGTAGGGTTTTCCCCTAAAAACCGAGTGACTGCCAGAAATAGTGCTCGGTTTTTTATTTTATATCAGCACTATAATGATATCCCTATTGGTATTTATCAGTTAAGGTAATGCCATCTGCCGACAGAATAAATGGGCTTTTACTGTCTGCAAAAATAGACAAAGTGAGAAAAACGATGACAAAACAAATTATGCCAGTAATGATTTCTTGTGAGCCTGCTGCACCTTGTTGGGGCGAAGGCGCATTGTTAAGCTCTAGCGATAAAGGGATGACAATCCACCTGAAACATGCAGGTAAATTATGTGCAGTACAAAGCGCTGGCCGTAAATTAGATGGCCAAGGGATCCGCAATGTAGCTTTGGCTGGCGAAGGCTGGGATTTAGAAAAAAGCTGGGCATTTTGGCAAGGTTTTCGTGCGCCAAAAGGGGCTAGAACGATTGAATGGCCAGTGTTGCCAGAAGCGGATCGTAAAGAGTTAGAAAACCGTATTCGTACCATTGATTGGGTACGTGATGTGATTAACGCACCGGCAGAAGAGTTAGGCCCAGAACAACTCGCACAACGCGCCATCGATTTACTCTGCACTGTCGGCGCACAAGACATTAGCTACCGTATTATTAAAGGTGATGATTTATTAGAACAAGGTTATACCGGTATTCATACGGTTGGTCGTGGTTCAAGTCGTCCACCTGTATTTTTGGCGTTGGATTACAACCCAGGAGCCAACCCAAATGCCCCTGTATTTGCTGCGTTAGTGGGTAAAGGAATTACTTTCGATTCAGGCGGCTATAGCATCAAACCATCATCCTCAATGAATTCAATGAAAGCCGATATGGGCGGTGCAGCAACATTGGCAGGTTCATTGGCATTGGCGATTTCACGTGGCTTACAAAAACGTGTGAAAATGTTCCTGTGCATTGCTGACAATATGGTTAGCGGCAATGCATTCAAATTGGGTGATATTATTCGTTACCGCAATGGTAAATCCGTTGAAATAATGAATACAGATGCTGAGGGTCGTTTAGTCCTAGCCGATGGCCTGATTGATGCGAGCAAAGAAAAACCAACGTTAATTATTGATGCAGCAACCTTGACGGGCGCAGCGAAAACTGCCGTGGGTAATGACTACCATTCTGTATTGAGTTTCGATGACAAGTTAGTTGCTGATTTAATGAACGCTTCAGACGCTGAGTTTGAACTGTTCTGGCGTTTACCACTGGCAGAGTTCCATCGCCAGCAATTACCGTCTAGTTTTGCGGATTTGAACAATATTGCGGCACCATCGCACACAGCAGGCGCAAGCACCGCTGCGGCATTTTTATCGCATTTTGTCGAAAATTATCGTCAAAATTGGGTGCATATTGACTGCTCAGCGACTTACCGTAAATCTGCAGTTAGCTTATGGGCAGAAGGCGCAACGGGTACAGGTGTAAGAACATTAGCTAACTTATTAATCAGTAAATCAAAGTAGCGAATGTTTGATTGATAACAGGCACGGGAAGGTGACTTTTCGTGCCTATTTTTTTACCTTGACGTATTTGCGAGTATAATAAGCGATTATTTTTAATAGCAGGGGATTGGCAATGTCGCAGCAATCGAATAATAACAGTTCCAACCAAGAAACTGAGATCCAATTTACTGAATTAACAGTGCCGAAAGGCTCATCACTTAAATTAAGTGTGTTAGAAGATCAGCCACAAGCCATTGTTGACGCGCTTACTGAATTTTTTAAACAACACAAAGTGGTCAGACGCGGTTTCATGGTCTCCGCAACAGAGAGCGATTCTGCTAAAGAAGCGCCTATCTTAATGATAGCGTTGGAGTTTACCACAGGAGCAGAAAATATTGATTCAATTATCCATGGGGCTGGGACGCTTGCTTGTGAGTTTTTAGCTGATGACGAGTCTATTGATTTTTGTGTGGTGAATGAAAATGAACAAGGTGTTAGCCATTTTATTACTCAACACGTTCAGCCTTTTTACCAGCGTCGTCTTGGTAGCTTCTTGCGGGACACAATCCCAGTAAAAAACACCTAATAATTCCATGTATAGAGTGAGGGAAATATTTTTTCTCACTCATAAAATGCATATTGCTCATTTATTAAATATATATTCTGCTTACTATTTAAAAAATATTATTTCATTTCTCTGTTTTTCTCTCCCATCATTTTTTCCGTTTTGTCTGATAGGTGTTCTAATCACATTCTGTTAAATTGTTTCGATAATTGAAATAATATCAGCAGTATTTATCTGTGTGTGTTTTTAAACATTTCTAAGTATGTAGAGGGTTTTAATCTCCTGTTAAAACCTTAAAAAACAGAATCAATTTTAACTAATTAAAGGGCGGGCGGTAATGAAACAACAATCAAGTTGGGCTTCATTGGCGGGTCTCAAAACCAAAAAGCGTTATTTAGCACTTGCGTTGGCATCGGTAGTGGCATTGGCTGGTTGTGATAATACAGATGAAACAACCAAAAATGAGCCAAATGTTTCAACCACAGCGCCAGAAAATCAAACCAAAACAGCGCCAGTTGCAGAGCAGAAAAAAGCAGCACCGAAACTTTCCACTGAAGAAATGATAAAAAAATACGCAGGGAAAGATTTAACTATTTTGGATGCATCTGAATTACAGCTTGATGGTGCGAGTGCCATGGTGGTGACATTCTCGGTTCCACTACAAGCAAACCAAGACTTTGGCCAGTACATTAACCTCATTGATGTTAAAGCGGGTAAGTTAGATGGCGCTTGGGAACTGTCTGATAACCAAATGGAACTCCGTTTTCGCCATCTTCCGCCATCTAAAGAGTTAAACTTAACCATTAACCCGGGTATTAAAGCGGTTAATGAGCGTACGACGACCGAAAATTTTGAGAAAAAATTGACCACTGCACAAATCATCCCAACCGTTGGTTTTGCAAGTAAAGGCTCTTTATTGCCTAGCAAGGTTGCTCAAGGCTTACCTGTGATTGCCTTGAACGTTGATAAGGTCGACGTCAATTTCTTCCGTGTGGATGAAAAGCAATTACCACAATTTTTAGCACAGTGGCAGTATCGTAGTAATTATGAGTATTGGTATTCCGAAGAGTTTCTTGACAAAGTGGAGTTGGCTTATACCGGCCGCTTTGACTTAAATCCAGATAAAAATACCCGCCAAACCATTTTACTGCCGTTGAAAGATGTCAAAGAGTTACAGCAAGATGGCGTGTATTTGGCCATCATGCAAAAAGCAGGCAGCTATAGTTATCAATTCCCTGCAACTGTCTTCACATTGAGTGATATTGGTGTATCACTACACAGTTACCAAGACCGTGTCGATGTTTTCACTCAATCCTTAGCGAAAGGCTCTGCAATTAAAGGCGTTGAGCTGCGTATTTTGGATGAAAAAGGCCAGTTAGTAACAAAAGGTACGACAGATGGCGATGGTCATGCTCAGCTAGATAAATTAGCGGGTGGAAAATTATTGCTGGCAACCCATGAAGGGCAAACCAGTATGATTGACCTCACTCAGCCAGCACTTGATTTATCTGAATTCGATATTTCAGGGCCAGAAGGCTACGCAAAACAATTTTTCACCTTCGGTCCTCGAGATTTATATCGCCCAGGTGAATTATTGCTGGTAAACGGCCTATTGCGTGATGGCGATGGTAACCCAGTCAAAACTCAGCCAGTTAAAGTTGATGTATTAAAAACTGATGGGCAAGTGGTTCGCAGTTTTGTTTGGCAACCAGAAGAAAACCAAAATGGCTTGTATCAATATCAATTTGAAATTCCTAAAAATGCAGAAACAGGCGGTTGGTCGCTTCGCTTTGATTTAGGTGATGGTTCACCACTGCGTTATTACAAATTTAATGTTGAAGATTTCATGCCAGAACGTATGGCACTGGAAATTGAGGGCAGTGATGTTCCTCGTTTAACAAGTCAATCTGTCGATTTTGATATTCAAGGTCGTTATTTATACGGTGCGCCAGCGGCTGATAACCAGCTACAAGGGCAAATTGTCTTAAAAGCAGCTCGGGAAGCGGTCGCAAAATTACCTGGTTTTGAATTTGGTGCTGTCAATGAAGAAGGTTTACCACGTAAGTTGGACGAGTTTGACTTGACGCTGGACAGCAACGGTGAAACCGTGATTTCAATTCCAAATAGCAATTGGAGTTCAACACGTTCACCTATTTCGGCTGTGTTACAGGCAAGTTTGCTTGAGGCTGGCGGACGTCCTGTGACGCGCCGTGCCGAGCAAGCCATTTGGCCTGCGGAAAAACTGGTCGGTATTCGCCCATTATTTGCGAAAAAAGAAATTTATGATTACCGCACTGACCGTTATGTAAAACGTCACAATGTGGATGAAAATTCACTCGCAGAATTTGAATTAGTCATGGCTGATGCCGCAGGTAATAAACTGGCAGCAGAAAACTTAACCGTGCGTTTAGTGTATGAGCGTCGTGATTATTACTGGAGTTGGTCTGAAAGTGGTGGTTGGTCTTCAAATTATGACCAAAAAGACCTCGTTATGGCGAATGAAAATATTGCTATTGCCAAAGACGGAACGGCGAAAGTGTCTTTCCCTGTGGATTGGGGGGCATTCCGCCTAGAAGTTGTTAACCCAGAAAATCAGCTAGTGTCGAGCGTCCAGTTTTGGGCAGGGTATTCATGGCAAGATAACACAGGGGGAAGTGGCTCAGTTCGTCCTGACCAAGTGAAACTCAGCCTGAATAAGCCTGCGTACTTACCGGGTGAAAAAGCTAAAGTTCGCATTGAATCTCCTAAAGCCGGTAAAGGGTATATATTGCTCGAATCGAGCAACGGTCCATTGTGGTGGGAAGAAATTGATGTGCCAGAAAAAGGCTTAGACGTTGAAGTCCCAGTCAATAAAGAGTGGGCTCGTCATGACTTGTACGTCTCAGCAGTTGTGGTGCGCCCAGGAGACGATTCTAAAGAAGCAACGGTAAAACGTGCGGTGGGTGTGTTGCATTTACCAATCGCAGATGAAAACCGTAAGATTGCTTTAGCACTCTCCGCGCCAGATAAAATGCGTCCAAACCAAGACTTAACGGTAAAAATTAAAGCGACAGCACAAGATGGCAAACCGTTACCTGAAAAAGTGAATGTGTTGTTATCTGCGGTTGACACTGGCGTATTGAATATCACAGATTTCAAAACCCCAGACCCGTATGATGCCTTTTTTGGCCGTAAGCGTTATAGCGTTGACCAATATGACGTTTATGGTCATTTAATTGAAGGACAAGGTAAGGTTGCTAACTTGCGCTTTGGTGGTGACAGCGAGGATGCTGCATTAGAGCGTGGTGGTATGAAGCCACTCACTGAAGTGCAAATTATTGCGGAGCAAGCCAAACCTGTCACATTAAATAAAGACGGCGAGGGTGAAATTAGCCTCGCTATCCCTGATTTTAACGGGGAATTACGTGTGATGGCCCAAGCATGGAATGAAAAAGAGTTCGGCCATGCGGATAGCAAAGTGATTGTGGCGGCACCATTAGTGACACAAATGTCGATGCCACGTTTTATGGCTGGTGGTGATAAGTCTTACTTTGCGCTTGATTTGACCAATATGACGGATAATACACAAAATGTGACCGTCAATTTCAAGGCATCAGGAATGGTGAAACTTGATGGTGTCAGCAGCCGTGAGTTGGAGTTACCAAAAGGCAAACGTACCACGATTAATCTACCTGTCAGAGCAGACTACGGCTTCGGTGAAGGCGAAGTGTCAATGACCATTAATGGTGTGAAAATTCAAGGCGAAGCCAACAAAGATTACAGTAATAGTTGGAAAGTCGGGGTTCGTCCGGCACAACCAGCAGAAACTGTTTCTTTTGCAACTGCTATTGAGCCAGGCACCTCATGGGCGTTACCGACTAACCAAATTGCCGGGTTACAGCCCGATACTCTAGAAGGGCAAGTGTTATTAACTAGCCGTCCTCCGCTAGATATTTCTCGTTATATTAGAGAGCTATTTGCTTACCCATATGGCTGTTTAGAGCAAACTATCAGTGGGTTATATCCATCATTATTCTCAACTCAAGCTGAGCTAAATAAGATAGGAATTAAAACGCAAACAGATGCAGATCGCCATAAAGCGATTGAAATTGGTATTCCGCATTTGTTAAGTATGCAACGTAATGATGGCGGTTTTTCGTTATGGGATAGAAACGGTCGCGAAGAGTATTGGTTAACCGCATATGCGGCGGATTTCTTGAATAAAGCGAATCAGCGTGGGTTTACGGTTCCGCAAGACGCTATCAGTAACGCAAACACGCGCTTATTGAGCTATTTACAAGATGGCAACCAAATCAATTATCCTTATACGGAAAATCAGGCAGGTGCGCGTTTCGCAACTCAAGCCTACGCTGGCTTAGTGTTGGCGTCACAGCAAAAAGCACCTCTAGGTGCATTACGTCAGCTTTATAACCAAAGAGATCATGCCGCTAGTGGTTTACCGCTCGTTCAGCTTGGTGTTGCATTGAACTTGATGGGGGATAAATCACGTGGTGAGAGCGCGGTGATTGACGGACTGAAAAAACAACGTAACCGCTACAGCTATGTAGGGGATTACGGTTCGGTGATCCGTGATGACGCGATGATTGTTGCGCTATTAAATGAATATAATTTAATGCCAAAATCCCGTGACCAAAAACTACAAACTTTGTCTAATAACTTGACTTCTCAACGTTATTTCTCGACACAAGAGAGCAATGCGTTGTACTTAGCGGGCCGTTTCTACTTAAATGAAAGTGAAGCTCCATGGAAAGCAACGATTAATGGCCAAGAACCTCCGATGGTTTCAGATAAACCCGTGAGTGAGTTCTTGAGTAAAGCACAATTAGAAACAGGTTATAGCATCGAAAACACGGGAACCAATACGCTATACACACGCCTAAACGTGATGGGTTATCCACAACATTCGCCGAAGCCAAGTTCGAATGTGCTGGGTATCACTCGTAGTTACTATGATATGAAAGGTAACCGCATTTCGTTAGATAGGCTAAGAAGCGGTGAAATGGTGGTGGTTAAATTGGAAGTTCAAGCATCCCAAAGCGTACCAGATGCGCTAGTGGTTGACTTACTACCAGCGGGCTTAGAACTGGAAAACCAAAATTTAGCGAACAGTAGCGCTAATTTGAGTGAGTCTGCGCCGAACCTGCAAGAACTGATTGATGATATGCAGCAATCACAAATTCGCCATATGGAATACCGTGATGACCGTTTTGTGGCTGCCGTTGAAGTTCAGCAGTATCGCCCAACGACATTAGTCTACTTAGCACGTGCAGTGACACCGGGTGTATATAGCATTCCAGTACCACAAGTTGAATCAATGTATGTCCCTGATTGGCGCGCGACGGGTTATTCTGATGGCCAATTAGAAATCGTTCGTTAATCACCGCTAAACTGAGCCCTTATATATTGATATATAAAGTATAAGGGCTCTTTTAATTTATTTTCGGTACTCCCATCAATGAAAAAATGGTTACGCCGCACAGGCATTGCACTGGTTCTGTTGGTCATTATTTTGCCACTGGCTTTTCTAGCGGCTGATAAAATATGGCCGTTGCCGATTAAGCAAATTGAAATGGCTCGAACTGTGGTTGCTGCGGATGGCACACCATTGTGGCGCTTTGCAGACAAAGAAGGTATTTGGCGCTTTCCGGTTACACTCGATGAGGTTTCTCCTGATTTTATTGAAGCGTTATTAACGTATGAAGACCGCCATTTTTATCGCCATCCGGGGGTAAACCCGTTTTCGCTAGTTAGGGCCGCGGGGCAGTTTGTGAGTTCAGGGCGTATTGTGTCGGGCGGTAGTACCATTTCGATGCAAGTTGCACGGTTAATTGATTCCCATGAAAGAACATTGGGCGGTAAGCTGAAACAGCTTTGGCGTACGGCTCAGCTTGAGTATCACTACTCAAAAGATGAAATTTTAGAAATGTATTTAAACCGTGCTCCGTATGGTGGAACCATTGAAGGTATTGGAGCCGCTAGCTGGGTATATTTGAATAAGTCACCCGTAAAATTGACGGCGAGTGAAGCGGCTCTCTTTGCTGTTCTACCTCAAGCTCCTAGCCGTTTAAGGCCAGACCGTTATCCACAAAGGGCACAAGCCGCTCGTGATAAGGTGTTAGACAGGTTAGAGGAATACCAAGTTTGGAGCCCTGAAAAAGTTGCCGATATTAAACAAGAACAAATTTGGCTAGCACCGCGGAAGAATCCGCATTCTGCTCCTTTGCTTGCAAGGCGTGTGACTAAAAATACGCAAAACCCCATCATTGAAACCACTATCGACGCCAGTTTGCAAAGGCAACTGGAAGACATGGCAATGAATTGGAAAAACCAACTACCAAAACAAACTTCACTGGGGATTTTGGTGGTTGATCATACGGATATGGCAGTAAAAGCTTATATTGGCTCAATTGATTTCCAAGATGATAGCCGTTTTGGTCATGTGGACATGATTAGCGCTTGGCGCTCTCCAGGCTCAACGTTAAAACCTTTTTTATATGCATTAGCGATGGATGATGGGCTCATCCATGCGGAGTCGTTATTACAAGATGTACCGAGGCGCTTTAATGATTACCGTCCGGGGAACTTTGACAGTGGTTTTAATGGGCCAGTGAGTGTTAGTGATGCACTCGTTCGTTCATTAAATTTACCCGTGGTTCAGTTATTAGATGTGTATGGCAGTAAACGATTTACGGCTCAACTGCGTAATGTTGGGACTGAGCTGCGCTTTCCGTTAGGGAGTGAACCAAACTTGTCGCTGATTTTAGGCGGCACAGCCACACGGATGGAAGATTTGGTTTCCGCTTACAGCGCATTTGCGAGAAAAGGTTATGTGTCGCCGCTACGTTTTAAACCAACCGATGAAATTCGCGATAGAGCGCTGATGTCACCGGGAGCCGCGTGGATAGTGCGCCGTATTATGGGCGGGGAAGCACGCCCTGTTCCTGAGGCTAATTTATCAGGGCAACTTAATTTAGCATGGAAAACGGGAACCAGTTATGGTTATCGAGATGCGTGGGCGATTGGTGTTAATCCGCGTTATACCATCGGTGTTTGGGTCGGACGACCGGATGCAACGCCTGTTGCAGGGCAGCTAGGCTTTGCCACTGCTATCCCGATTATGAATCAAATCAATGGAATGTTACTGAGCAAAATTTACCTATCTCATGAACCGTTACCGAAAGATGTGAAGCCTGCCAGTGTTAGCCAAGCAGTGATTTGCTGGCCGGGAGGAACGGCATTACTGAAAGATGATAATAATTGCCGCCAAAGGCGCCTAAGTTGGATCTTGGATAATACGATCCCACCCACTTTAATGGCACGAGACCAAGAGTCACTCTTAGGGTTAAGACAAAAAATCTGGGTAAATAACAAAGGGCTACAAGTGGCGGCAGATTGCCCGAATGCACAGGAAAAAGAGGTACATTTATGGCCGATCACGGTGGAGTCATGGTTACCGAGTAGTGAAAAACGGGAAAATCGATTACCTAAAGCAGATTTAGCTTGCCCTCCATTGAAGTTAGAAACGCCGCCATTATTGATTTCCGGTATACGTGATGGTGAAGTATTACAGCGCTTGCCAGGAAAAACCAGTTTAGATTTGCGTTTAGTCACACAGGGTGGGCAGGGGCAGAAATGGTGGTTCTTAAATGGAGAACAGGTGAACACAACAGAGCAAAATGGTTCTATTTTGCTGACACTCGATAAAAGTGGAAACTACCAAATTTCAGTATTGGATTTAAGCGGCCAAGTGACGGCAATGAGTTTTAGAGTGAAGTAATAGATGAAAAACGTGACTTACCCGAAAAAATAGTGTTTTTTGCTATAAAAAGTTTAACAAAATGTTGTTGTGACTGTAGGAAATTGTAATCAGAGCCCCTATAATCATCGCCTTATTTTTCTTTTTCCTAGACATGGTTGCTTTTGAAGTTTAAAAGCCTAACAATAGAATTAGAAATAATATAAAAAACTACAACATGCCTATTTTAAGTTCTTGCATCCTAAGTTACAGGGAAGAATAAAGAATAAAGGCCTAATGAATCGCTAAGAGGTTATTTATGACTGTTCAACGTACATTTTCTATTATTAAACCAAACGCTGTGAAGAAAAACGTTATTGGTGCAATTTACAACCGTTTTGAAAGCGCGGGTTTCACAATCATCGCTGCTAAAATGATGCATTTAACTCGTGAGCAAGCTGAAGGCTTCTACGCTGAACACAAAGGCCGTCCTTTCTTTGAAGGTCTGGTTGAATTCATGACTTCAGGCCCTATCATGCTGCAAGTGTTAGAAGGTGAAAATGCAATCCAACGTCATCGTGACCTGATGGGCGCAACTAACCCAGATAACGCGTTAGCAGGTACTTTACGTGCAGACTACGCAGACAGCTTCACTGAAAACGCAACTCACGGTTCAGACTCTGAAGAATCTGCTGCTCGTGAAATCGCGTATTTCTTCACTGCTGATGAAATCTGCCCACGCTAAGACTTCTTTAACTAATGCATTAGCATTATTGTTATAAAGTTTGTACAATGCGACGCCCTGCTATGATTAGCGGGGCGATTATATTTTTAAGACTGCAAAAATTACGTCGTGCTATACTCATTACTAGCACTGCCGAAAGTGTAACAACGAGGCAATACACCATGTCTGATATGACGACAGATGCACAATGTGCAACTTCTTCTGCTATTTCTGTCACGCCAGAAAAAACGAATCAAAAAACCAATTTACTTGATTTAAACCGCAAGCAAATGCGTGAGTTCTTTGCCCAAATGGGTGAAAAACCGTTCCGCGCGGATCAGGTCATGAAATGGATCTATCATTATTGCTATGATGATTTTGACCAAATGACCGATATTAATAAAGTTCTTAGAGCAAAACTAAAAGAAGTCGCGGAAATCCGTGCACCGGAAGTCGCTGACGAACAGCGCTCATCAGATGGTACCATTAAGTGGGCTATCAAAGTGGGTGACCAACTGGTTGAAACTGTATATATCCCAGAAGCAGATCGTGCAACATTGTGTGTCTCTTCACAGGTTGGTTGTGCGCTGGAGTGTAAATTCTGTTCCACGGCGCAACAAGGCTTCAACCGTAACTTACGTGTTTCGGAAATCATTGGTCAGGTTTGGCGAGCTGCAAAAATTATTGGTTCACTGAAATCCAGTGGACGCCGTCCAATTACCAACGTTGTAATGATGGGAATGGGTGAACCATTACTGAATTTGAATAATGTCGTCCCTGCGATGGAAATTATGTTAGATGACTTCGGTTTTGGTTTATCTAAGCGCCGTGTCACGATTTCCACTTCCGGTGTTGTACCTGCACTGGACAAATTAGGGGATATGATTGATGTCGCGTTAGCGATTTCATTGCATGCGCCAACAGATGATATCCGCGATGATATCGTTCCAATTAATAAAAAATACAATATTGAAACCTTTCTCAACAGTGTGAATCGTTATTTAACGAAATCGAATGCCAATGCAGGACGAGTAACCGTTGAGTATGTGATGTTAGATCACGTGAACGATAGTGTTGAACAAGCTCATCAATTAGCGGAATGTTTAAAAAATACACCGAGCAAAATCAACTTAATTCCATGGAACCCGTTCCCTGGAGCGCCATACGGTAGAAGTTCGAATAGTCGTATTGACCGCTTTTGTAAAGTATTGATGGGATATGGTTTTACTACGATAGTACGCAAAACACGCGGTGATGATATAGATGCAGCTTGTGGGCAACTTGCTGGCGATGTGATCGACAGAACAAAACGAACGTTGAAAAAACGCTTAGCAGGGGAACCTATCAAGGTAAAAACAGTCTGATTTATAAATATGTTTGAATCAGTGAATTAAGTTATGGTTTAGGGCGTTTTAGAGTTAGGCAAAACGCCTTTGTTCACCTACAATAGTAGAAGCAATAAGAAAAATTTAATTGTTGTTTCAACATGATGATAAATTATTGACGAGTAAAGCTGCTCAATGCTTGCTTTATATATTTTTAACTTGGAAATAGTGTTGCCAGCAAATGACTATCGAAAATAATACCGAACAGACTACGACGACAGTAGGACAATTATTGACGCAAGCACGTGAGCGCATGGGGCTAACCCAAGATGTTGTTGCAGAGCGATTATGCCTTAAAATCAGTACGGTAAAAGAGATAGAACAAGATATTGCTCCCGCTGGTGTAGAACCGACGTTTTTACGTGGTTATATTCGCCTTTATGCACGCATGGTAGGTATACCAGAAAGCGAATTAAAAACGTATATGAAAACGGAAGAGCCCGTCACATTAGCCAAAGTTTCTCCTATGCAAAGCTATTCTTTAGGGAAAAAGCGTAAAAAGCGCGAAGGTTGGTTAATGAAACTGACTTGGTTGATTGTGATCGTCCTCATTGCAATGGTTGGTGTATGGTGGTGGCAAGATCATAACGCACAAAAAGATGAATTAGTTTCAATGGCAAATCAAAATGATTTGATTTTGTCTCAGCAAGATAACAGCACAACCCCCGTTGAATTGCCGGCTTCAACAGAGATAGTCTCAACGGATACAGCGCCTGTTACACAGGAAAATACACTTGAATTACAAGGCCAAGAGCCCGTATTAACGGCTGACTCTGTTACAGAGCCAGTTAGAACAATTCCATTACCGAATGCACCACAATCTTCAGTTGCATTAGACAGAACACAAAATACAGAAACGACTGAACCTGTTGCAGTGAGTAGCCAAGCTCTGGTCTTGAATTTTACTGGGCAGTGTTGGTTAGAAATTCGTGATGCGAATAATAAAATTTTATTCAGTGGTACCAAAAATAATGGGGATAAGCTGGAACTTGATGGTCCGCAACCTTATCGTCTGAACATTGGTGCGCCGGCGAATGTGACGGTACAGTTCCAAGGTAACGCTGTTGATTTAAGCCGTTTTATTAAAGCGAAACGTCCAGCAAAATTGAAGTTACCTGAAGCCTAAAAACAAATAGGCAAAAAGAAGCAAACTATATCCGAAAACATCTTTTTTGATAGGCTATGGTTTGCTTTCTTGTGTATAGTTGAGCGTATAAAAATAATCGTTAAAACTATACCACGGTAACAAAGAGTACTATAGGCACAAAAAGTACCACGGTAACAAAGAGCACATGGACGTTCGGAGAATTAAACCAAAATGCATAATGAATCACCGATAAAAAGACGTAAATCCACCCGTATTAATGTAGGTAGCGTACCCGTAGGCGATGGTGCTCCTATCGCTGTCCAGTCAATGACCAATACCCGTACAACTGATGTCGAAGCCACAGTTCGCCAAATAAAATCCCTTGAGCGCGTGGGTGTTGATATCGTGCGTGTTTCTGTTCCTACCATGGATGCTGCTGAAGCATTTAAATTGATTAAACAGCAAGTTAGCGTTCCACTGGTGGCTGATATCCATTTTGACTATCGTATTGCATTAAAAGTCGCAGAGTACGGTGTTGATTGCTTGCGTATTAACCCAGGTAATATTGGTAGTGAAGAAAGAATTCGCCAAGTTGTTGATTGCGCACGCCATTACAATATTCCTATTCGTATTGGGGTCAATGGCGGTTCCCTTGAAAAAGACATTCAAGAGAAGTACGGAGAACCAACACCTGAAGCCTTAGTTGAGTCGGCAATGCGCCATGTGGACATCTTAGATAGGCTGAATTTCGACCAATTCAAAGTCAGTGTAAAAGCTTCTGATGTATTTTTAGCTGTCGGCTCTTACCGTTTATTAGCAAATAAAATTGATCAACCTCTGCATTTAGGTATTACAGAGGCGGGTGGCGCACGTGCAGGCTCCGTAAAATCGGCAATTGGCTTAGGAATGTTACTGTCTGAAGGTATCGGTGATACTCTGCGTATTTCTTTGGCTGCAGACCCTGTTGAAGAAGTTAAAGTCGGTTTTGATATTTTAAAATCACTGCGTATTCGTTCGCGTGGCATTAATTTTATTGCTTGTCCAACCTGCTCACGGCAAGAATTTGATGTGATAGGCACGGTGAATGAGTTAGAACAGCGCTTAGAAGATATCATTACGCCAATGGATGTGTCGATTATTGGTTGTGTGGTCAATGGCCCCGGTGAAGCGGAAGTTTCTACGCTAGGTGTTGCAGGCGCAAAAACCAAGAGTGGTTTCTATGAAGACGGTAAACGTCAAAAAGAGCGCTTTGATAATGACAACATCATCGACCAATTAGAGGCTAAAATTCGAGCAAAAGCAGCGATGATGGATGAAAGCAAGCGGATTGAAGTCAACTTAAAAGATTAATTTTGTGTATTCTAATGCCAAGCGACTCATAGAGTCGTTTGGCGTATTTAGAACAAACGCTATATCAATTATCCGCATTTTTTTCTAAAATCGGTCGCTCACCGTACAAATTAACAGATAAATCCCGATTAGTATCAGTAATTGGTGTTTGTTGATTGAACCAGATGATATTTCGCTCTTATAATCAAACTAATGTAATTCTGAAAATAGAGAAATAAAGTGGGAAAAAATATCCAAGCCATTCGCGGCATGAATGATTACTTGCCAGCTGACACGCGTGTATGGCAGAAAATCGAGGCAACATTAAAAAATATTTTACAGGGTTATGGTTTTAGTGAAATTCGTACCCCGATTGTAGAGCAGACCCCGCTATTTCGCAGAGCGATAGGTGAAGTGACGGATGTCGTTGAAAAAGAAATGTACACTTTCAATGACCGTAACGATGAAAGTCTGACATTACGCCCTGAAAATACCGCAGGTTGTGTGCGTGCAGGTATTGAGCATGGTTTGCTGTACAATCAGGAACAGCGTTTGTGGTATTTAGGCCCAATGTTCCGTTATGAGCGCCCACAAAAAGGTCGTTATCGTCAATTTCACCAGTTAGGGGCTGAAGTTTTTGGTCTTGCAGGCCCTGATATCGATGCTGAAGTTATTTTAATGACAGCGCGCTGGTGGAAAGCGTTAGGAATTAGTGAGCATGTAACATTAGAGCTGAACTCGATTGGTTCATTAGAAGCGCGTGCTAATTACCGTGAGGCTTTAGTTGCTTTCTTAGAACAGCATAAAGATAAGCTGGATGAAGACTGCAAACGCCGGATGTACACAAATCCTTTACGTGTTTTGGACTCAAAAAATCAAGAAATTCAGGCTTTATTGAATGATGCACCTGAACTGTTTGATTACCTTGATGTCGAATCACGTGAGCACTTTGATGGCTTATGCAAGTTGTTAGAAGCTGCTGGGGTTCAATACCGCGTAAATCAACGTTTAGTTCGTGGTCTTGACTACTATAACCGTACTGTTTTTGAGTGGGTAACCACGGCGCTGGGTTCACAAGGCACAGTTTGTGCGGGTGGTCGTTATGATGGCCTAGTTGAACAATTAGGCGGTCGCGCAACACCTGCGGTTGGTTTTGCCATGGGTATGGAACGCATGGTGTTATTAGTCCAAGAAGTGAATCCTGAATTTACAGCGGATGCTTCAGTCGCTGACGTTTATCTCGCTTCCTTTGGCGAAAATAGCCAACAAGCAGCGATATTAGTGGCTGAAAAAGTCCGTGATGCACTACCAACACTACGGTTAATGACTAACCACGGTGGTGGTAACTTCAAGAAACAGTTAGCAAGAGCGGACAAACAAGGCGCTAAAATTGCACTGATCTTGGGGGAAGATGAAATTAAAAATAACCAAGTCACAGTGAAAGACTTACGTACTGGCGTACAAGAAACTATTTCGCAGCAACTTATGGCGTCACGCATCGCCGAATTATTAGGTTAAGGAGAGACAAGTGGAAGTCTATACAAACGAAAATGATCAAGTCGATGCGATTAAACGCTTTTTTGCGAATAATGGCGTGGCATTAGTTATTGGTCTCGTCATTGGCGTTGGTGGTGTATTTGGTTGGAACTACTGGCAGTCCCATAAAACCAATGTACTGCAAGAAAGTGCACAAAAATTTGAAACAGTAAACGCCCAATTACGTTCGGGTTCAGATCAGGCTATTGCTGCGGCGCAAAAATTCGCGGCTGAAACTGACGACGTATACAGTGCGATGATGGGTTTAGAGCTTGCGCAAATTGCAGTGGATAAAGGTGATTTAGCTAACGCACAAACTGCATTGACCAATGCATTAGCCAAAGCAAAAACTGTGGATATGCAAGATTTAATTAACTTGCGTTTAGCACGAGTACAATTGGCTCAAGGTAATGCTGATGGCGCGATAGCGTCAGTGGCAAATATTAAAAGTAAGTCATGGCAAGCAACGGCACAGGATGTCCGTGGCGATGCCTTACTCCACAAGGGTGATAAAGCAGGCGCAAAAGCCGCTTACACTCAGGGGTTAGAAAGTGAAGGCTCTCAATCTATTAGAGGTATTTTGACTCTGAAGTTGAACAACGTATCTAATTCATAAGAAGAAAGGAAACGACAAACATGCAGTTGCGCAAAACACTTTTAGTTGGCCTAGTCGCTTCAGCTTTACTTGCCGGTTGTTCCAGCGAAACTGATTCTATTATTATGGCGCCACTTCCACAGGTTGAAAATCAATTCACCCCATCAATTGTTTGGGATAAATCTGTTGGAAATGGTGTTGAACAATTTTATTCTGAATTATCACCGGTTTGGGATGGCTCAGCCGTTTATGCAGCAGACCGAAAAGGTTTAGTTAAAGCCTTTGAACTCGACAGTGGTAAAGAACTATGGTCGGTAGATTTATCTAAACGAACGGGTTTTCTTTCTGCTAATTTATCTGCATTATTATCCGGTGGTTTAACTGTTGATGGCGACAAAATCTTTGTGGGTACTGAGCGTGGAACAGTTATCGCTCTTAACAAAGAAGATGGTCAAGTCGCTTGGGATGTCGAAGTTGCAGGTGAAGCCCTTTCTAAACCTGTAGTGAGTAATGACCTTGTTGTTATTCATACCAGTAATGGTCAACTGCAAGCTTTAGACGTCAATAGCGGGGAAATCAAGTGGACTGTTAACATGGATACCCCATCGTTGTCATTACGTGGTGAATCTGCTCCAGCAGTTGCCTTTGGTGCTGCGATTGTGGGTGGGGATAACGGTCGTGTCAGTGCAGTGCTATTGTCTCAAGGCCAATTAATTTGGCAGCAACGCATTTCGCAAGTGACCAGTTCGACAGAAATCGGCCGCTTAAATGATGTCGATATGACACCAATTATTGATGACGGCAAAGTGTATGCGATTGCTTATAATGGCACATTGGCAGCACTGGATATGCGTTCAGGTCAAATCCTATGGAAACGTGAACTGGGCTCAATCAATGATATGGTAATGTCAGGTGAAAACCTGTACCTCGTTGACCAAAGTGACCGCGTATTGTCTGTTCGTAAAAGCGATGGTGTGACGCTGTGGACACAGGAAGACTTACTAAACCGCGGGTTATCTGCACCAGAAATGTATAATGGCTATCTTGTTGTCGGTGACAAAGAAGGTTATCTGCATTGGTTAGACATGAGTACGGGTGGGTTTGTTGCACAAAACAAATTAAACAGCTCTGGTATTCACAGTCGCCCAGTGGTTGCAAGTGATAAACTAATGGTTCAGACAAAAAACGGAACAGTTTACCTGTTAACACGTTAATTTTCTGACAAACCGCCAATTTATCGATAAAATCAACGGTTCCTGAACACAGGAGCCGTTTCGTTTTTTGTTTTCTGAGTTAAAGCCTCAGAATTCCTTTAGTTAATAAAAGTTGTGAGGCATCTAAGAATGATACCCGTCGTAGCGCTGGTAGGGCGTCCAAACGTAGGAAAATCCACGTTATTTAACCGTTTAACCCGTACCCGTGACGCATTAGTAGCGGACTTTCCCGGTCTGACTCGTGATCGCAAATATGGTCGTGCAGAAGTTGAAGGTCACGAATTCATTATTATCGACACGGGTGGTATCGATGGGACTGAGGAAGGCGTAGAAACGCACATGGCCGCACAGTCCTTGCAAGCAATTGAAGAGGCAGATATTGTTCTGTTTATGGTCGATGCAAGAGCAGGGCTAATGCCTGCGGATGAAGGCATTGCCAAACATCTTCGTAGCCGCAAGAAAAAAACTTATTTAGTGGCAAACAAAACAGATGGTATTGATGTCACAACAGCAATCGGGGATTTTTACTCTCTTGGTTTAGGGGAAATTCATCCTATCGCTGCATCACATGGCCGCGGTGTCACTCAGTTAATAGAACAATCGTTAAAACCTTTTGTTGCTGAAGATGAAGAAGAAGTCGAGCTGACCGAAGAAGAAGAAAATGCGGCATATTGGGCAGAGTTAGAAGCTCAAGGTGAGCTTGATGAAGACGAAGAAGATGACTTCGATCCAACAACATTACCGATTAAATTAGCCATCGTTGGTCGTCCGAATGTCGGTAAATCGACATTAACCAACCGTATATTGGGTGAAGAAAGGGTTGTTGTGTTTGATATGCCAGGCACAACCCGTGACAGCATTTATATTCCAATGGAACGCGATGAGCGTGAATATATTCTAATTGACACGGCTGGTGTGCGTAAACGCGGCAAAGTTACTGAAACAGTCGAAAAATTCTCTGTAATTAAAACATTACAAGCGATTGAAGATGCGAACGTCGTATTATTAGTTATCGACGCACGTGAAGGTATCTCAGACCAAGATTTATCTTTACTTGGTTTTATCCTCAATGCAGGTCGTTCATTAGTTATTGCGGTTAATAAATGGGATGGTATGAAGCCCGAGGACCGCGAGCACGTGAAGGATATGCTTGAACTGCGTCTTGGTTTTGTTGATTTCGCACGAATTCACTTTATTTCTGCATTGCATGGCAGTGGCGTGGGTAACCTATTTGAATCAGTGCAAGAAGCTTATGAATCTGCAACTCGTCGAGTGGGAACGGCATTATTAACGCGCATCATGAAGATGGCAGAAGATGAGCACCAACCGCCGCTTATTCGTGGTCGCCGTGTTAAAATGAAATATGCCCATGCTGGGGGGCATAACCCACCGATTGTTGTGATCCATGGTAACCAAGTCTCTGATTTACCAGACAGCTACAAACGTTATTTGATGAATTACTTCCGTCGTTCATTACAAGTGATGGGAACGCCAATTCGAATTCTGTTTAAAGAGGGTGAAAACCCATATGCAGATAAGAAAAATAAGCTAACGCCAACTCAGTTACGTAAGCGTAAGCGTTTAATGCAGCATTTGAAAAAACGTTAGTTAATAAGGCACTAATGTAGGTTTAGTTGACTGTATAAATGCATAAAGCCGTAACAAAACCATTATGTTACGGCTTTTTAATATTATTTAGATTGATACTTTAAGAATAAATATCGCCCTTACGTTATCAAAATATATCATGACGGACAGGGGGAAGAATTAAAGATTGAGGGAAATTATGGACACTCGTTCTTCTACACGTTTAAACAAATATATTAGTGAAAGTGGTATTTGCTCAAGACGTGAAGCTGACCGTTATATTGAGCAAGGTAATGTATTTATTAATGGTAAGCGTGCAGGAATAGGCGACCAAGTTTTTTCTGGTGACGTGGTAAAAGTTAATGGGCAATTAATTGAGCCGCGTAATGAAGAAGATTTAGTGTTAATCGCTCTGAATAAGCCAGTCGGTATTGTCAGTACGACAGAGAGTGGTGAAAAAGATAATATTGTTGATTATGTTAATCACAGTACCCGAATTTTCCCAATTGGCCGTTTAGATAAAGACTCTCAAGGGTTGATTTTCCTCACAAACCATGGGGATTTGGTGAATAAAATTTTACGGGCAGGAAATTCCCATGAAAAGGAATACTTAGTTACTGTCAATAAACCCGTTACAGATGAATTTATCCGTGGAATGGGTGCTGGAGTACCGATTCTTGGCACAATGACTAAAAAATGTAAGGTTAAGAAAGAAGCTCCATTTGTTTTTAGAATTACTCTTGTGCAAGGGTTAAACCGTCAAATTCGTCGCATGTGTGAACACTTTGGTTTTGAAGTCACTAAACTTGAACGCGTTCGCATCATGAATGTTAGGTTGACGGGTATTCCTGTCGGGGAGTGGCGAGACTTAACAGATGATGAATTAATTGAATTATTTGATATGATGGAAAAATCTGAGTCAGATATTAAACCGAAAAAGACACAGAAATCAGTTTCTGCTAATAAAGGTAATACAAAGCAAGCATCGCCAAGTAAACCCAAAGTAAAAACAGAAAACCCCACACGTAAAAAGTTTACACAACCAGGTAGAAAAAAGAAAAAACGTTAACGTGCAGGTTTAATGAATAAGGCTGAATAAAAGAGTTGATTAATGCTCTTTAGTATCGGCCTTTGTATTTTACAGAAAAATTAATTTCAAATGGTTTAATGCTATCTAGCAATATATTTTTTTACAGGTTTACTATCAGCCCAACATCTAACCAACTCTGTTGTGTTTTTTGCGCAATATTATCATCAAACAGTTTCTTAGCTGCACGGATCGTGGCATCAGCAAATTCGATAAATGTCGCTTTTTTTGTCACTCTATTGTCAGACACTGCTTCCAGCCAAATTTTACCGGCGATATCCCACGTATAGCCACCAAGGCTCTTAGCTAATAAGTAAAAGGCTCTATTTGGAATGCCTGAATTAATATGTACGCCGCCATTATCAACAAAAATAGGTAAATCTTGATATTGAGACATATGGCCAACTTGTGGATCTCTGACCTCATCAGAAAGATAATAAGCGTCGCCTGGATTTATCATCGAACGTAGGGCAGGTGCATTTATTTGGTCAATAAATAAATTTTCCCCAAGTAGCCAATTAGAGGTATTGGCTGTTTCATTATTTAAATATTGCTTGACCATAATCCCAAGTACATCTGCGACAGACTCATTAAGAGCACCAGACTGGAAAGAATATCTAAAATTAGCTTTTGAACTAATAAAACCATGAGCAAGTTCGTGAGCAATTATATCAATGTCGTTATAGAATGGGCCAAAAACGATTCCATCCCCGTCACCAAAGAAAATAGCTTGAGAATTCCAAAATGCGTTAGCGTAGTTTGTTCCATAATGAATAACCGCATTAATATCAGCAGAACAGCCAAAAATTTGGTCAATATTTAATTTTTCCTTGAAAAAGGTACGAATAACACCAATTGAATTAAATACTTGCCCAGCGGGTTTTGATGGTGCTTGAGTGTCTTCTTCGCACATAATTACCGCATAGTCATCATGTGGCATATGACTATCTGGAGAAAGCCCTGAACGTTCACAAATTGGCAGGTCAGAATGCCAGTGATGTTTATGTGGAATAGGGCGCTGAGCATCACGAATAAAACGGTTATAGCGCTTTCCTGTCGTATCTATAGGGCAAGATGAAAGATTATTGCGATGAAATAATGCATCTTCATGTGAATAGGTTCGGCTCATAATATCATTGATATGAGTGAGCGTTGATTTTAAGTCAGTATGACCTGCTTTAGTCACTAAATTGGCTAATAAGCAAGGTGAGAGTAAAGAACGGCCTAAAATTTGATTCATATTATAACTCCATTCAGTTGGGTGAAATGGAATCATAATCTGTTGTGATAATTTTGTAACTAGTTGATATATAAGCTTTAAAATCAATTTCTGTTATTTTATATTAGAAAGGTAGAACGGTTATCTTTCTACCTTAATTTATAAACTAATGTTATTAATTATGGCGAAACCCACTCTTTATTTAGGATTAAAAATTCAGTATAGAGAGCAGCTTCTTGGCTATTAGGTTCAGGATGATAGTCGTATTCCCAGCGGACAAGTGGTGGCATTGACATTAAAATTGATTCTGTTCGGCCTCCACTTTGTAAGCCAAATAATGTACCTCTGTCCCATACCAAATTGAATTCGACATAACGACCACGACGATATAATTGGAATTGACGCTCTCGTTCACCCCATGAATGATCTTTGCGTTTTTCAACAATCGGCACATAGGCATCTAAAAAGCCATTACCAACAGCTTGAGTGAAGTTAAAACAGGATTCAAAACCCCCTTGGTTAAGGTCATCATAAAATAGCCCACCCACACCACGAGGTTCATTTCTATGCTTCAGGAAAAAGTATTCATCACACCAATTTTTATATTTAGGATAAACATCAGTACCATAAGGGCGGCATAAATCACGAGCAACAGTGTGCCAGTGGATGACATCCTCATGAAAGCCATAAAAAGGGGTTAAATCAAAACCGCCACCAAACCACCAAACAGGCTCGCAACCTTCTTTTTCAGCAATAAAGAAACGGACATTAGCATGGGTTGTCGGAATGTAAGGATTTAGAGGGTGAATGACGAGAGAGACGCCCATTGCTTGATAGCTACGACCAGCAAGTTCAGGGCGATGGGCTGAAGCAGATGCAGGTAATTTTTCTCCTTTAATATGAGAGAAATTAACCCCAGCTTGTTCAAATAATGCCCCTTTGGTTAATACTCGGCTACGACCCCCACCACCTTCAGAGCGTTCCCATGTTTGTTCTAGAAAAGTTTCCTTACCATCTAGCTCAGTGATTTTTTGACAAATAGCCTCTTGCAAGCTTTGCAAATAGGTTTTTACACGTTCAATATCTGGGTAATTCATTGTTTTATAATAGAACCATAGGTAAAAAATAATGGTTAAAGTATACCCTTTTGCTCGAAGAAAGGCATATTGAATATTGATTGTGTGGCAAAAGCAGAGATAATGGCAGAAAGATTAGTTTAAGCAGGCAAATGAGATGGAAATACGAGTCTTTCGACAAAGTGATTATGAAGACGTCCTGACATTATGGGAGCGTTGTTCTCTTAATGAATTTTCAGGGGATCCTGAACTCGATATTGAACGCAAATTACAGTGTGGAGCAGACTTATTTCTAGTGGCTGAAGTTGCCGGGGAAGTCGTTGGCACTATTATGGGGGGATATGATGGCATTCGTGGTACTGCTGTTTACCTTGCCGTTCACCCTGAATACCGTGGCCGTGGTATTGCGAATGCATTAGTGAGTAGACTAGAAAAAAAGCTGATCGCCAGAGGCTGCGGAAGAATCGAGCTGTTAGTGAGTGAAGAATCTGATGCTGCTATCTGTATGTTTGAAAAAATGTTGTATGAAGAAGAACAACCTGAACGTTTAATTTATTCGAAAAAATTAACGCACGAAACGGATTTTTAAGTTAATTGACTATTTATTTAACTATTCATGGGAATGTTTTGATAAATAGATTGTCACAATATGCATTATGCGACTCATAAAAGAGGATGATATGTCCCAACATGCAAAGTTGAATAGAAATAATGGATTATCGCCGTTGTTGAAGGCTTCTCTACTCTGTGGAACAGTTCTGTTATCAGGGTGTGCGGGTGTGAAATTCTTTTCGCCATCGACTTGGTTTAGCGGCCCACTGGTGGTTTCTAGCTCAGGACTTGGTCAAGTGACTAGTTTTACACCAATGCAAGCGGATATCATTAAGAAACAACTTGATGACCGCTATACATTACGCAGTGGTATGCAAATGGAAAATGGGGATGTGGTCACAATTTTCCAAGGAATGGATGATAATGAAGTAAAATTAGAAATAGTTGGCCCAGAGCACGGCTATGTATCACGAATTATAGTGAGTGACCCCGATATTGCAACTGAATGGGGGCCGACAGTGGGTACTGAATTTAGTGAAATTTATCAAAAAGCATTCGGTATTTGCGGTCTAGGCGAGCGAGTCAATGACGTTCCAACCATTGAATGTAATTCACCGCAATCAAGTAAAGTGGTTTACCGTTTTACAGGTAAGTGGCAAGGGCCAGAAGATTTAATGCCTTCAGATGATGACCTGAAAACATGGAAAATCTCGCAAATTATTTGGCATAAATAATCTCATTTCGTTAATAATATCGTCAGGGCTATCTATACTGGCGATATCTTTCCATTAGTGTTTCTTTTTCCTTGTTTTCAAAGAAATTTACCCTTTCTTAAATTTTCTTTCTTATAATAGACCGGAAACCTATATTCCCTTGCGTTAAAACAAGGTGAACATCATAGCGATAAGATAAGATATTAAAATCGCTTATATAAAAAATAGGTTATATAACATATTCATTTTACGAGGTTTACCGTATGTCTCATTCTCAAAGTGGTATTTTGAAAGAACATAGCCGTTTTGGTATTTTTATTGAAGCGCAAGTGCAAGAGGGAACTCTGGATGAAGTTAAGTCTGGATGTAAAAGCTTTGTCGAGGCTTTAACCAAATTACAAGCGCAATACCCAGATGATCGCCTTGGTGCAGTTATCGCGTTTGGCTCTGATATCTGGAAACAGCTCGGTAAGGCAAATACTGCTCCTGAATTGAAACCATTTCGCACTCTGGGTAAAGGGCTTGCTCCCGCCACTCAACGGGATATGTTTATTCATATTCAATCACTGCGCCACGATATTAATTTTTCTTTAGCACAAGCTGCTTTAAAAGCATTTGGTAAATCTATCTCTGTGGTTGAAGAAATTCATGGATTTCGTTGGGTAGATGACAGAGATTTAAGTGGTTTTATTGATGGAACAGAGAACCCGCAAGGGGAAGAAATTGCAGAGGTCACATTAATCGAAGACGGTGAAGATAAAGGCGGAAGCTATGTTTTAGTCCAACGCTATGAACACGATTTACGAAAATGGGATCGTTTTTCGGAACATGAACAAGAAAAAATGATTGGCCGTACGAAAAAAGATAGCGTTGAATTAGATGAAGATGCGCGCAATGTCACCTCTCATGTCTCACGCGTGGTGATAGAAGAAGAGGGTGAAGAGCTTTCAGTCATGCGTCACAGCTTGCCATATGGTACAGCAAGCGGCAAACATGGCTTATTCTTTATCGCTTATTGTGCAAGGTTACACAATATTGAACAGCAGTTACTCAGCATGTTTGGTGAAAAAGATGGCAAATACGATGATTTGCTGCGTATGACGAAAGCCGTTTCGGGGAGTTATTACTATGCTCCGTCGATTGAGACATTGACGTCTCTTTGATCAATAAGTTGCCGCAAGGATGCGGCGATTGATAATTATTTATGTAATCTATTATTTTCAATGTATTAATCGGTTTTTTTTAATTCTTTACGAGCTGCAACAGCAATAAAACCACTACGGCTACCATATTCAGGATTAACCTTCACTAAAGCATCAATACGATGTAATAAACGATGCGGCAAGGTGATATTAATACGCTCAGTACGGCCATCGTATTTATCCATATCGACATCCACAAATAACCATATCCCATGCGCATATTCAGGTTGTATTGGGTTCAATAGCGTTTGCTGAGATTTCGATAATGGGATCTCAAAGCCTTTTTCACTCAATAATTCAAAATGAGCATCAATTGCTGATTTTGCTTCTGCGTAAGCCTCTTCTATATTGCTGCCCGCGAATGTACATCCTTCAATATCAGGAAACCAGCCACTTGCGCTGCCATCATTATCAATTTCAATAAAGGCGGTATAAAGCATTAGGTTATCTCCATTAAAGATAGCGCTCATGCGTGAACGCTTTTCTTATTTAATGTTTTAGTTTCGCAGCCTTCAAAATGTGATTTAGTGTGCCTATCTTTAAATCTTTTTGTGGATGCGGAACAGTAATTACAATTGAAAAATGTGGGTGGGAAAACTGATGGTGACTTCCTCTTATTCTTTCAAGTTTCCAACCGTTTTTTTGCAGTATGTTTATCAGTTCCGAACTTTGCACGATCCCTCCATTTCGTTAACTGATATACACATAATACACACTCTGAAGAGCGCTTACAATATTTAAAGTGTGTGTTATGTGTATAAAAAAGAGAGAGGGGGAAAATGTTTAAGGTGTCTTTGCTTCGCTAAACTTAAAAATGAAACGCATTCATATCACTAACTAATTAAAAAATCAGTTAATTTTCCTGCTTATGACGTTCATTTCTTTGTTATTCTAATTTGATATATAAAAAGTTGATTGATAGCTACACAGTTATAACCAAAACATATACAGTGGTTCCAATGTCAGCCATTTGGGTTTAGTTACGAATAGGTGTGGAATGAAAAAATCATTTTTGAAAAAAACAGCACTAGCGAGTTTGGCAACGGTATCATTACTCGGAAGCTCACCATTAGTTGCAGCTGAACTGCTTAATAGCTCTTATGATATTGCCCGTGAATTATTTGTGGCGTTGAACCCTTCATTTGAAAAACAATGGAATGAAGCCCACCCTGACGACAAACTCACGATTAAACAATCACACGCCGGCTCATCAAAGCAAGCTCTGGCTATTTTACAAGGGCTGAAAGCGGATGTGGTGACCTATAACCAAGTCACGGACGTGCAAATTTTGCATGACAAAGGGAATTTGATCCCTGCAGACTGGCAAGCTCGCTTACCAAATAATAGCTCGCCTTATTATTCAACAATGGCGTTTTTAGTTCGTAAAGGAAACCCTAAAGGGATTAAAACGTGGGATGATTTAGTCCGTGAAGATGTTAAATTAATCTTCCCGAACCCAAAAACTTCAGGAAATGGCCGTTATACCTACCTTGCGGCATGGGGCGCTTTTAATCAAGAAAATAAAGATGATAAAGCAAAAACCCGTGAGCAAATGAAACAGTTTCTGAAAAATGTAGAAGTATTTGATACCGGTGGGCGTGGCGCGACGACGTCATTTATTGAACGGGGGCTCGGTGACGTCCTTATTAGTTTTGAATCAGAAGTGAATAATATTCGCTCTCAGTATGGTGAATCAGACTACGAAGTTATTGTACCGCCGGTGGATATCTTAGCGGAGTTTCCCGTCGCTTGGGTCGATAAAAATGTACAAAAAAATGGTACTGAAGATGTCGCTAAAGCTTACTTAAATTATCTCTATAGCCCACAGGCCCAAGAAATCATCACTCAGTACAATTACCGAGTGAATGACAAAGCGGTGATGAGTGCGAATAAGGATAAATTCCCAGAAACTCAGTTGTTTACAGTTGAATCACAATTTGAGAGCTGGCCAAAAGTAATGGACATTCATTTTGCCACCGGTGGGGAATTTGACCAATTAATGGCTGAAGGGCGCCGTTAATGAATCGTTCAGGAAAGCGTTTTTTGCCAGGCTTTGGGCTAACGCTAGGTAGCAGCCTTTTTTATACCTGCTTGATTTTGCTATTACCCATGAGCGCTTTGGTGATCCAATTATCGGAAATGACATGGCAGCAATATTGGGCTGTCATTAGTTACCCGCAAGTGGTTGCCGCGTACAAAGTGACGTTACTGTCTGCATTAGTCGCAAGTTTGTTTAATGCGGTGTTTGGCATGTTATTAGCGTGGATTTTAACGCGTTATCGCTTTCCTGGGCGTTTGTTTTTAGATGGTTTAGTAGATTTACCCTTTGCATTACCTACTGCGGTAGCGGGGCTGACATTGGCAACCCTGTTTGCAACCTCGGGCTGGTATGGGCAATATCTGCACCAGTTTGATATTAAAGTCGTCAATACTTGGCTGGGAATTGCGGTTGCGATGGCTTTTACCAGTATTCCGTTTGTTGTGCGTACGGTTCAACCTGTGTTGGAAGAGCTAGGCCCTGAATACGAAGAAGCTGCTCAAACCCTAGGTGCGAGTCGTTGGCAAACCTTTCGTCGAGTGATACTGCCAGAGCTTTCACCGGCCTTATTAGCCGGAACGGTTTTGTCCTTTACACGGAGTTTAGGCGAGTTTGGTGCCATTATATTTATTGCGGGTAATATTGCGTGGCAAACCGAAGTTGTCTCATTAATGATTTTTAGTCAGCTACAGCAATTTGATTACCCGGCAGCCAGTGCTGTGGCTTCAGTTATTTTAGCGGTTTCATTGTTACTTCTATTTAGTGTTAATTTAGTACAAAGCCGCTTTGGTAAACGGTTGGGGGGCAAGTAATGGCGCAAATTACACCAATTCACTCTACTAGCCGTACCCAAATTAACTGGGGGAAATGGCTACTAATTGCGATAGGTTTATTGTTTTCGTTTTTACTATTAGTGATTCCAATTGTTTGGATATTTATTACTGCATTTCAAAAAGGGTTAGATGCCGTTTTACTGAATTTGGCAGACCCAGATATGCTACACGCTATTGGTTTAACAGTATTAATTGCTTTAATTACCGTTCCTGTAAATTTAGTTTTTGGCACCATGATGGCGTGGTTAGTGACACGATTTCAATTTCCTGGTCGCCAATTATTACTCACCTTGGTAGATATCCCGTTTGCGGTTTCACCTGTTGTTGCGGGTTTGCTGTACTTACTTTTTTATGGCTCGAACAGCTGGTTTGGTGGGTGGCTTGAAGGTTTTGATATCCAGCTAATGTTTTCATGGCCAGGTATGGCGTTAGTGACCATTTTTGTAACGTGTCCATTTGTCGTACGTGAGTTAGTGCCCTTGATGTTAAGCCAAGGTAGCCAAGAAGATGAAGCCGCGGTGTTACTGGGAGCGTCAGGATGGAAGATGTTTTGGCGTGTGACATTGCCCAATATCCGCTGGGCATTATTGTATGGCGTGGTTTTAACTAACGCCCGTGCAATCGGTGAATTTGGTGCGGTTTCGGTGGTTTCAGGAGCTATTCGTGGTGAAACATACACCTTGCCATTGCAAGTTGAACTATTACATCAGGATTATAATACAGTAGGGGCGTTTACGGCCGCAGGGATCTTAGCACTGCTGGCAATTATCACCTTAATACTTAAAAGTGCATTGCAGTGGCATTTAAGTCGCCAGCAATCTGAATCAGGAGTCCATTAATCATGAGTATTGAAATTGAAAAAATCGGTAAGTTATTTGGTAAAACCCAAGTACTCAGCGATATTTCACTGGATATTGCATCGGGTGAAATGGTTGCCTTATTAGGGCCTTCCGGTTCAGGAAAAACAACCTTATTGCGGATTATTGCTGGGCTTGAGCAACAAAGTCAGGGGTTATTGCGCTTTCATGGTCACGATGTTAGTAAAATCCATGCGAAAGATAGGCATGTTGGCTTTGTATTTCAACACTATGCACTATTTCGCCACATGACAGTGTTTGATAATGTGGCATTTGGTTTAACGGTTTTACCCAGAAAGCAGCGCCCATCAGCTCAGTCTATTAAAGATAAAGTAACAAAATTGCTGGAAATGGTTCAACTCGCCCATCTGGCTTCACGTTACCCCGCGCAACTTTCAGGGGGGCAAAAACAGCGTGTGGCACTGGCAAGAGCTTTAGCCGTTGATCCACAAATTTTATTATTAGATGAACCTTTTGGTGCGCTTGACGCACAAGTGCGTATTGAATTACGCCGTTGGTTACGTCAATTACATGATGAATTAAAATTTACCAGTGTTTTTGTGACTCATGACCAAGAAGAAGCCATGGAAGTTGCAGACCGAGTGGTGGTGATGAGCCAAGGTCATATTGAGCAAGTTGGCACACCGAGCGATATTTGGCAGCGACCAGAAACCCGTTTTGTGCTTGAATTTATGGGGGAAGTGAACCAAATTTCTGCCCACATCAAAGGTTCAACATTAAATATAGATGGCTATGAATTCCCCCTTAACCATACCAGTGTTCAACAAGGTGAAGTCGACGTATTTTTACGTCCTTGGGATATCTCATTACAAGCTGAAGTGGATGAACAGCACCGTTTACCTGTTAGAATTACAGAATCGGGGCCAAGAGGGCATTTTTGGCAATTAACCGTTCAACCATTAGGTTGGGGGAAAGAGCCTTTGTCAGTGATTTGGCAGTCCGAAAAAACGATACCAACGCGAGGTGAACGTTACTTTTTAGGTAGCCAGCAGGCAAAGATCTATCAAGGAGATCAGGCGTTAATTTTCCCACAACTTGCTGAAAGTGCATGAATATAAAACTCAATAACTTATAACACTAATAAATATATTATTGGTGTTATCTTTTCTATTACTTTCTAGGTATATGACCGATGATTAGACTTTATATTAAAAATATTTAGTCTATTTCCCCTTATGATTAAATCCACCATAACCGATTGATATAAAAGATTTATTTATCATATTTTTATATGAAATATAACTGGTAATTCTATAAACTTATTGTAATATAATATATCAATTAGCTATATCAGAAATAGTAATTAAGATAATCTATTTTTCTAATATTAATGTGAAGAGATTTCAATTTTCACATATCAATATTGGGGTAATATCTTATCTCTATTATTTCTTATTTATATATAAAAATTATAAGGATGGTAAAGTGTCGGCTCTGGAACAATTTATCGGTAATACCCCATTAGTAAAGCTTCAGCGTTTAACACAAGGGATTGAAGCTGAAATTTGGGTGAAGCTTGAAGGTAATAACCCCGCAGGTTCAGTGAAAGATCGCGCAGCATTTTCAATGATTAATGAAGCGCAATTACGGGGTGAAATTAAGCCTGGTGATACGCTAATTGAAGCAACTAGTGGAAATACAGGTATCGCGCTCGCGATGATAGCCGCAGTAAAAGGCTACAAACTGAAATTACTCATGCCAGATAACATGAGCAAAGAGCGGCAAGCTTCAATGCAAGCCTATGGTGCAGAACTCATTTTAGTGAGTACGGCTGTTGGTATGGAAGGTGCCCGCGATTTGGCTAAGGAAATGGAACAAAGAGGTGAGGGGAAAGTTTTAGACCAATTTAACAACCCTGATAACCCATTAGCTCATTTTAAAACAACAGGCCCTGAAATATGGCAGCAAACTAATGGTCGCATTACCCATTTTGTATCGAGTATGGGAACCACGGGGACCATTACCGGGGTAAGTCGCTATTTAAAATCCCAGTCAGATGATGTCCATATTGTTGGGTTACAACCTGCGGAAAAAAGCCAAATTCCGGGTATTAGGCGTTGGTCACCAGGTTACTTACCCGGTATTTTTGATGGCTCATTAGTTGATAGCGTACTGGATATAAACCAGCAAGAAGCTGAAGAGACTATGAGAGCTTTAGCTAAAGTTGAAGGCATCTTTTGTGGAGTGAGCTCGGGTGGGGCGGTTGCCGGCGCGTTAAAAGTGGCGAAAGCTAACCCAGGAGCGGTTATTGTGGCAGTAATTTGTGACCGAGGAGACCGTTATTTATCAACAGGTGTATTTAATGAGTGAGATAATTTAATGGCAAGTTTGTGCTCAATAAAAAATCCCCACAAATGAAAAACCATCAGGCAAGGCCTGATGGTTTTAACTAAATATTGGCAGTTAAGTTATTTCTTAATACGCATGATGACAGTTTCACCGACTGTCACTGAGCCTGTCAGTTTGTTTAGTTCTTTGATTTCGTCCATATTAGAAATGACAACTGGCGTTAGAACAGATTTTGCTTTCTCTTCTAACAGCGCTAAATCAAACTCGATGATTAAGTCGCCTTTCTTCACAGTTTGGCCTTCTTCAGCGATGCGTTTAAAGCCTTCACCTTTAAGTTCAACGGTATCAATACCGAAGTGAACAAATAGTTCTATACCATCATCTGATTCAATAGAAAACGCATGGTTAGTTTCAAATATTTTACCAATTGTACCGTCTACAGGGGCAACGATTTTGTTACCTGCGGGTTTAATCGCAATACCATCACCAACAATTTTTTCTGCGAACACAACGTCTGGAACATCTTCAATATTGACAATCTCACCCGATAAAGGTGCGATAATTTCAATACTGCCACTGCTACTTTTGTCTTCCGAAACGAGTGATTTCAGTTTGTCAAACAGACCCATGGACCTTCTCCTAATCGTTTTATATGGGACCGAACTAATGTGCTGTTCTTAGCATAACGTTTTTTCTTGGATAAAGGTATCTACAAGTTTCATCAATTCATCCGCTGTGGGTTGAGCAAGTGCTTGTTCAGCCAAAGCTTGGGTATCAGTAAAGCTCGCATTGCGAATTAACTTTTTGATACGCGGAATTGAAATTGCGCTCATACTAAATTCATCCAGCCCCATGCCAAGTAGCAATAAGGTTGCACGCTCATCTCCAGCTAACTCCCCACACATCCCAGTCCATTTACCTTCAGCGTGTGATGCATCGATCACTTGCTTAATTAAGTTTAGGACAGCAGGTGACATCGGGTTGTAAAGATGAGAAATCAGTTCATTACCACGGTCGACCGCTAAAGTGTATTGAGTGAGATCGTTCGTCCCAATACTAAAGAAATCAACTTCTTTTGCCAAGTGGCGAGCAATAACAGCTGCGGCTGGTGTTTCAACCATCACACCGACTTCAATTGACTCGTCAAAAGCTTTACCTTCTTCACGTAACTGAGCTTTAAGCATTTCTAGCTCTGCTTTTAGTTCACGAACTTCTTCAACGGAAATAACCATTGGGAACATAATACGCAGTTTACCAAATTTAGAGGCTCTTAAAATAGCTCTTAATTGTGAGTGTAAGATTTCTTTGCGATCAAGACAAATACGAATTGCACGCCAGCCGAGAAATGGGTTCTCTTCTTTTGGTAAATTCATATATGGCAGGTCTTTATCACCGCCGATATCCATTGTACGGACAATAACGGCTTGGCTGCCCATTGCTTCTGCAACGGCTTTATAAGCTTGAAACTGTTCTTCTTCGGTAGGAAGAGAGTCTCTATCCATGAATAAAAACTCAGTACGATAGAGCCCAACGCCTTCTGCGCCATTGCGCTCTGCACCAGCGACATCACGTACAGTACCGATATTCGCACAAACTTCAACTTGATGACCATCAAGGGTGATGGCAGGCAAATCTTTTAATTTTGCGAGCTCTTCTTTTTCTTGTAGATATTCATCACGGAAAGCTTTCAGTTTGTCGATTTCGGCTTCAGATGGGTTCAAGTGGATGGTGTTGTTGACACCATCTAATACAATGAAATCGCCATTTTTAATTTTGCTGGTGGCATCACTAGTTCCAACAATGGCAGGTAACTCAAGAGAACGCGCCATAATTGAGGTATGTGATGTACGGCCACCTAAATCAGTAATAAACCCTAATACTTTATCTAAATTTAGCTGTGCGGTTTCTGAAGGGGTTAAATCCGCAGCCACTAAAATAACTTCTTCGCTGATTGCACTTAAATCAACGATAGGAATATTTAAGATGTTTTTTAATAGACGTTTGCCAATATCACGCACGTCAGCGGCACGTTCTTTAAGATATTCATCATCAAGGGATTCAAGCGCTTGAGCTTGATCTTCAATAACGGAATACGCAGCGGCATCTGCCGTTTTTTTATCGCCTTTGATTAAAGAGACTATTTCTTGTTCCAGCTCTTCATCTTCCAGCAGCATGATATGACCTTCAAAAATCTCAGCTTTTTCGGCTCCAAGATTTTTTTCGGCTTTCTCTTTAATCAAATTGAGTTGTTCGGCTGATTTGTTACGACCCTCAATAAAGCGAGCAATTTCTTTATCAACCTGATCGTCAGCGATTTTTTTTGTGCTAACAACGATAGGATCTTCTTTGAGGATTAAAGCCTGACCAAAAGCAAAACCCGGGGATACTAAAATTCCTGAAATCATAATATTACCTTACTGCTGCTAGTGCTGGGAGTTCTGATGTTGCAGAGACGACAATGAATATAGCCGATTATACAAATGTCCCCGAATGACATCACTCAGGGACATTGAATGAAATCAGTAAATGCTATTTTCGTGCGAAATTATTCTAATTCGCCCATCAGTTTAACTAAATGCTCAACGGCTTCTTTTTCGTCTTCGCCTTCAGCAGAAATTGTCACAACTGTGCCTTGCGTTAGGCCTAAGGTTTGTAATTTAAACAAACTTTTTGCGCTAGCGGATTTGCCGCCAGAAATTAAAGAAATGTCGGAAGAGAATGCTTTTGCTTCTTTTACGAATTGAGCTGCAGGACGAGTATGTAGACCATTTGGTGCCGTAATAGTAACTTCTTGCTGAAACATAGTATTTCCTCAATAACTTTCGTTTTTTTAATTACCCAGCCAATTGTAGATGAAATAGACTAGGTTTGCGTATAAGTTAGATTATTAACTTGAAAAAAGGTTTCCTATTTTGTGCGGTATCAACCCTTTTTCTGTTTTTCTTGCGAACTCGATACTTTTTTCTCGTTGGCAAATTATTTTACTCGCCCTAGAGGTTGGCTAAAAAGTGATTAATTTCGAGGTGCAAAATAATTACTATGTTTAATACTAAACCCCGAATTATAAATCATCTCCATCCGTGCTAAAGTTTGATCTATGCCACAAAAAAAGCACCATTTAGGTGCTTTTTTAACGATATTGTAACGAAGTTATGCTACTCAGCCGAGATGTCAGCAAACAGGGCTGTAGACAAATAACGCTCACCTGAAGAAGGTAAAATAACGACGATATTTTTACCTTTATAGGCAGGGTCTGCGGCAATTTTAGTGGCAGCAGCAATAGCAGCGCCTGATGAGATACCCGCAAGAATACCTTCTTTTTCCATCAGCTCACGAGCCGTTTTGATGGCTTCGTCATCGCTGATTTGAATGACCTTATCGAGTAATTTTAAATCTAAGTTACCCGGAATAAAACCAGCGCCGATCCCTTGTATTTTGTGAGGGCCCGGTTTAATTTCTTCGCCCGCTAAAGCTTGGGTAATAACAGGGGATGTTTCTGGTTCAACAGCCACGATAGTCACATCTTTGCCTTTGGTGTTTTTCAGGTATTTTGCAATCCCTGTAATCGTCCCGCCCGTACCAACACCTGCGACTACAACATCGACATTGCCGTCAGTATCTTCCCAAATTTCAGGCCCAGTGGTTTTTTCATGGATTTCAGGGTTTGCTGGGTTATTAAACTGTTGAAGTAATAAGTATTTTTTAGGGTTGCTATTCACTATTTCTTCAGCTTTAGCTATTGCACCTTTCATGCCTTTTGCCCCCTCAGTTAAAACGAGGTTGGCACCTAATGCTTTGAGTAGTTTACGGCGCTCAATACTCATGGTTTCAGGCATGGTTAACGTCAATTTATAACCTCTCGCCGCAGCGACATAGGCTAAAGCGATACCCGTATTTCCACTAGTTGGTTCAACTAATTCTTTGTCTTTGTTTAGGATACCTTTTTTCTCTGCATCCCAAATCATGTTAGCACCAATACGGCACTTAACACTGAAGCTTGGGTTGCGAGATTCCACTTTTGCTAAAATATTGCCATTACCAAAATGTTTTAGGCGAACAAGAGGGGTGTGGCCAATGGTCAACGAGTTATCATCATAAATTTTGCTCATGGGATATCCTTAAAAATCGGTTAGCCAGTAATGTAATCGGTATTAATTAAAAATAATGAGATGGATTCAACATACGTTAAGAACAAATTAATGCAAATATGATTTGAGTATAAGCTTATAACGAAATGTTATTTTAGATCTAATAGTTCTAAGGAATAATTATAGTGTAACAATAATAAGTAAATAAAAGAGCGCAGGCGATAAACCTGCGCAATGATTTAATAGATTAGTAGCGTGCGTAACGCTCACGATACCTGTCAACCCACATCAATGTTGCACCACAAACTGCAACAGGCATGATCACTAAGTTGACAAAAGGCACCATCATTAACAAGCTAATGACGCCACCAAATTGAACGTTTCTCATCCGCTCTTTGGCAAGCGCCTGCTTCATTTCGTTAAAGCCAACACGGTGGTTATCAAACGGGTAATCGCAATATTGGATTGACATCATCCAAGCACCAAATAAAAACCACAGTACGGGGGCGACTGTTTGGCCAATACCGGGTATGAAAAATAAGATTAATAACCCAATAGCGCGAGGTAAGTAGTAACCGATTCGGACAAACTCGCGCTTTATCATACGAGGAACATCTTTTAATAACTCAGCAACACCGGTATCTGGTGATGGTTTACCCGTTAACTCGGCTTCGAGTTTTTCTGATAACCAACCGTTAAAAGGTGCAGCGATAATATTAGCAACCGTACTAAAAAAATAGGTAAATACGAGCAAAATAGAGATAACAGCGATTGGCCAAATAACATAATCGAGCCATTGTAGCCAGTCAGGAACGTAACTCATCACTTGGGCTATCCAGCCGCCAAGCTTTGTATATAACCACCAAAATGCGCCGCCTAAGAATAAAATATTGGCTAATAGGGGCAAAATAACAAAACGTTTAATACCGGGCCGAGTGATTAATCTCCAGCCTTGTGTAAAATAATAAAAACCAGAATGGTCTTTTTGTGTCGAAAATGTCGATTGGGTCATACTTCTTGTTCTCTCCTTTTCGGTTGACCATGTATCATATAGATATGAAATTAGGCTGACTAGCCATTATTCGCTTAAAAAAGCAGCAAATGAAAGCGGAATATTCTCTTTCTTGTAAGAAAATCGTTCTGGGGGTTGCACTTAGAGCAATTGAGAAATAATCTTAAGGAAGTTTCCGCCGTGTTGGCATTATCATTCATCAACTAGAGATAGCAGCGATGCAGGATTTGCGTCTGATATTAGTGGTCGTAGGTGCGATAGCGATTGTCGCTTTATTACTGCATGGTTTATGGACCAGCCGTAAAGAGCGCTCAAAGTTATTTCGCGACAGACCCGTAAAACGTAGAAAAAACGATATGCAGGAGAATTCATCAGAATATGATGATTCTGCATTATTTACTGAAAATCAACCGACTCAGCAGGCGCCTGTTCATCCCGCTGCGACTGAGCCTGTATATCCGGTAAAAAATGAGTCTCCAGTTGAGCCTAATATACAGCCAAAAGCATCGGTTGAACCTGACATTATTATGAACAAGGAGCCTGAGGCTAAATCGCCGGTTCATAATGAGCCTACGATGCATCAACGTACTGAACCCGTTCATGTACCCGAACAACTCACCATTAATATGAGTGAGGAAGTGATTGTTGAGCCAGCCACTGAAACTGTCGCTGAACCACATATTGATTCAACCAAATTGAGAGAAGAGCCTCAGCCGAGCACCTATGAACAAGAGACGCAGCATATTGAGAAGAAAGCTGAGCCGCAGGAAGATTCTGCTACAACAAGTAGCAAGGAGACAGTCCTGGTACTTCACGTAGCCGCTTTGCAAGGGCAGGAACTTCAAGGTGAATTATTACTGCAAAGTATTTTACAAGCCGGTTTCCAATTCGGGGAAATGAAAATATTCCATCGCCATGTGAACCCGTCTGGTACGGGGCCTGTTTTGTTTAGCTTAGCCAACATGGTGAAGCCTGGCTCATTCGACCCAGAGACAATGGCTGATTTTACCACCCCAGGGGTTTCCATGTTTATGATGGTCCCGTCTTACGGTGATGCAGGGCAAAACTTCAAATTGATGTTGCAAGCTGCTCAACGTATCGCATCAGATGCGGGAGGGGTTGTTCTTGATGACGAACGCAAAATGCTGACACCTCAAAAAATAGAGGTGTATCATGCTCGAATTAGAAACACATTAAGTTAAATAAACGTTGAACAAAACCCCCATTAATTGGGGGTTTTTTATCTGTATGAGTGAATCATGACTACCAAACAAGAAATAGACGAATTAAAAAAACAGTTACGTCATCATGAATATCAATACCATGTATTAGATGCCCCCGAAATTCCAGACGTAGAATATGACAAGTTAATGCAACGTCTAAAAGAGATAGAGGCACAGCATCCTGAACTTGTCACAAGTGATTCACCGACTCAACGTGTTGGTGCCGCACCATTGGCTGCGTTTGATACCGTACGCCATGAAATACCTATGTTATCCCTAGATAATGTTTTTGATGAAGAAAGTTACCTTGCGTTTGATAAGCGGGTAAGAGATCGTTTGAAAAATCATCAAGAACTGACTTTCTGTTGTGAGCTCAAGCTCGATGGGTTAGCGGTAAGTTTGTTGTATGAAAATGGTGAATTAGTACAAGCGGCGACTCGTGGTGATGGGACCGTAGGTGAGAATATTACCGCGAATGTACGAACCATCCGCGCTATCCCATTGCGTTTAAGGGGAAGCAATATTCCTGATCGCGTTGAGATCCGTGGCGAAGTCTTCATGCCCCAAAAAGGTTTTGAAGCACTCAATGAGCAGGCACGTAAAACGGATGGCAAAGTCTTTGCAAACCCGCGTAATGCGGCTGCGGGTTCGTTACGTCAATTAGACCCACGTATTACCGCCAAAAGGCCACTCACTTTTTATTGTTATGGTGTTGGGCTTGTGGAAGGTGGCTCGTTACCGGACACTCATTATGACCGTTTGATGCAATTTAAAGCATGGGGTTTACCGGTTAGTGATTATGTTCAATTACGTGTTGGTCATCAGGCCGTATTAGATTTTTACCATGAAATTGAGCAAGTTCGACCTGACCTTGGCTTTGATATCGATGGGGTAGTCATTAAAGTTAACTCAATTGCTATTCAAGAAGAGTTAGGTTTTGTTTCTCGGGCACCTCGCTGGGCGACAGCGTTTAAATTCCCAGCTCAAGAACAAGTCACATTATTAAAAGATGTTGAATTTCAAGTTGGGCGTACAGGTGCTATTACGCCTGTGGCGCGTTTAGAACCTGTGCAAGTCGCAGGTGTGGTGGTCAGCAATGCGACGTTACACAATGCAGATGAAATTGAACGCCTTGGCGTGCATATCGGTGATACGGTCATTATTCGTCGAGCAGGGGATGTTATTCCACAAATCGTCAGTGTTGTGGTTGACAAGCGACCAACAGATAGCCGTGAAATTGTCTTCCCGACCCATTGCCCTGTATGTGGTTCTGATATCGAACGAGTTGAAGGTGAAGCGGTGGCACGCTGTACAGGTGGGCTTATTTGTGGGGCACAACGCAAAGAAGCACTGAAGCATTTTGTCTCACGCCGAGCAATGGATGTGGATGGCATGGGCGATAAAATTATCGACCAGTTAGTTGAAAAAGAGTATGTCAAAACCCCAGCGGATTTGTACCAATTAAGTGCAGGTATTTTAACTGGCCTCGATAGAATGGGGCCGAAGTCGGCACAGAATCTGGTTGATGCACTCAATAAGTCTAAGCAAACAACATTGGCTCGCTTTATTTATGCCCTTGGAATTCGTGAGGTTGGCGAAGCAACGGCGGCAAACTTAGCAGCGCATTACACCACACTTGAGGCTGTGATGGCGGCGGATGAAGAGTCACTAAAAACCGTTCAAGATATTGGTCATGTAGTTGCGAAACATGTGGTCAATTTTTTCCGTGAACCTCATAACCAAGCGGTGATTGAAGATTTACTGACGAAGGCAAATATTCATTGGCCTGAAGTAAAAGTCGTTAATAGTGCAGAAATCGAGAGCCCATTTGCAGGTAAAACAGTGGTGCTAACAGGGTCAATGAGCGTATTGACGCGTGATGAAGCCAAAGACAAGTTAGTGGCTTTAGGTGCAAAAGTCTCAGGAAGCGTCTCGAAGAAAACAGATTTGGTCATTGCAGGTGAGGCCGCTGGTTCTAAATTAGCCAAAGCAAATGAACTTGGCATACGCGTTATTGATGAAAATGAATTGGTTCGTTTGCTGAATATTTAATAGTGAACTATATTCAATTTGACTTAGTTGCCTACGATCTCTGTAGGCAACAATTTTATACGCAGGTTGTTGTAAGTCTTAACTTAAATTCTCAGTAAAATTTCTGTGCAAAAAAAGCGAATGCTAGGAATTGTTATAGTTGAAACGTGATCCCCTTCTTCTTTTTGCAAAATACACCTAGTAAGCTTTCATATTAATGTGACCTCCGTCTCATTTAAATGTTGTCTATTACATAGAATATGCACATAGACTGATTCTTAAATTTGTTGGAGTCGCATATGACCTCGATCCTGCATTTCGTTTTATCTTTAGTAGTAATTGCCGCTCTTGCCATTTTAGCCAGTAGTAACCGTAGAGGGATCCGTCCTCGCTATGTTGTTCAACTACTGGTTATTCAAATTGCATTAGCTTATTTGTTCTTAAAATCGAATATTGGCGAATCTTTTGTTCTTGGTGTGGCAGGGGTATTTACTCACTTGCTAGGCTATGCAGCAGAAGGGACTAAATTTATTTTTGGTGGCATGATTGAAGGGAACTTAGCGTTCTTCTTCTTGCAAGTGTTATGCCCAATCATCTTTATTTCTGCGTTGATCGGGATCTTACAGCACGTCAAAATTCTCCCTATCGTGATCCGTATCATCGGTACCGTGTTATCGAAAGTGAATGGTATGGGTAAGTTAGAGTCTTTTAACGCAGTCAGTTCATTGTTACTGGGTCAGTCAGAAAACTTTATTGCGTATAAAGACCAATTGAACCGGATGTCAGACCGCAGAATGTACACCATGGCGGCAACTGCCATGTCAACGGTATCTATGTCTATCGTTGGGGCATACATGACCATGTTAGAGCCGCGTTTTGTGGTCGCTGCATTGGTTCTAAATATGTTTGGTACTTTCGTCGTACTATCACTGATTAACCCGTATCCACCTGAAGGTGAAGAAGATATTCAAATGAGCAACCTGCACGAAGGGCAAAGCTTCTTTGAAATGTTAGGTGAATATATTCTTGCAGGGTTTAAAGTAGCGATTATCGTTTCAGCGATGTTGATTGGTTTTATTGCCCTCATTGCGATGATTAACGGTATTTTCTCAGCTGTATTCGGTATCGACTTCCAAACCATGTTAGGTTACGTATTCTATCCATTTGCATGGATGCTCGGCATTCCTGCCGATGAAGCCTTACAGGTTGGCGGAATTATGGCAGTGAAAATGGTAACGAATGAATTCGTTGCGATGGATGGCTTACAAGCGATTGCTGGTGGGTTATCTGAGCGTTCTGTTGGTATCTTATCCGTATTCTTAGTTTCTTTCGCTAACTTCTCATCCATCGGTATTATTGCAGGTGCGATTAAAGGCTTAGATGAGAAACAAGGTAATACCGTGGCTCGTTTCGGTTTAAAATTACTGTATGGTTCAACCTTAGTTAGCTTCTTATCCGCAGCGGTTGTTGGGTTAGTTTTGTAATCCACTAAAACATGTTAGATTAAGAAACGGCGTTCAAATGAGCGCCGTTTTTTTATGCTTTGATACGAAAGAGAAATAACAATGGAAAAACAAGATCTCATTGATATGGCCAATACGTATATGCCATTTGGTAAATATAAAGGCTGTATATTAATTGATTTACCTGAAGAATATTTATTATGGTTCTATAAGAAAGGAGAGTTCCCTGCTGGACGTTTAGGGCAGTTAATGGAGATGACCCTAGGAATAAAAATAGAAGGCTTAGAAGGGCTGGTAAAGCCTTTAAAACGGGGTTAATCGTGGCCTAGTGCGTGAGTAATTTTCTGACTTAAAGTAATAAATAGTTTTTGTTCTTGGGGCGTTAATGCTGCTTTGACCTTAGCTGCATTTTCAGCACGTCCTGTGGCTGCACGCTGCAAAAAATGATGCCCTTTGTCGGTTAAACGGGTGATCAGTTCCCGTCTATCTTCTTCAGATTGATATTGCTCGACAAATTCATAAGATTTCAGAACTCGAAGAAATTTCGATAAATTTTGGCGAGAGAGGCCAAGTGATTGGCTTAACTGGCTTGGTGTTAAATCCCCTTTTAATCTCAATATCTCTAGCACATCATATTGACCCCAAGTTATTTGCTCTGGGGTAAAGCTAACTCTGCGCGCAACTAGCGTACATTGCAGCAGGGAAAGCGCATCTTCAAGAGAATTTGGCATCATGAAAACTCCGTAACATTCAATCTATTGAGTATATATTGATTTTAATAATAAGACGACCAGTTGATTAACTTTAGTTAATTAATTATAGTTAACTAAAGTTAATCATAATTGAGGTGAGCTATGGGGACGTTTAATCAGCGAGTGGCATTGGTTACAGGGGCATCGACAGGTGTCGGTTTTACTATCGCACAAAAGCTGTATTCACTTGGCGCGATAACGGTAATTACGGGGCGCAATGAGGTCGCTTTACAACAAGCCGCTAGAGAGATAGATCCAACAGGACAACGTGTCTATGCCATAAAAATGAATGTCGCAAATGCACAAGACTTTAAAACAACAGTCGAAAAAATTGAGCAACAATACGGTGTTTTGCACTATTTGGTGAATAATGCGGGGATCACTGGACCTCATGGCGTCAATATTGAGGATTATCCTTTAGAGGCTTGGCATGAGGTGATTGAAACCGATATAACAGGGACATTTCACGGTATGAAGTATAGTATTCCTGCGATTTTGCGTAGTGGTGGGGGAGCTATCGTAAATTTATCAGCTTGCAATGGGGTAACAGGAATAGCGGGTATAGCACCTTACACTGCAGCAAAGCATGCGGTACTGGGATTAACACGTTCCGCTGCCTTAGAGAACGCTCAAAAAGGTATCCGTATCAATGCTGTTGGCCCTGGCTATATAGAAACACCGAATATTACTGCATTACCACAGGAAACGCAGCAATGGATGGCTTCTACTCACCCAATGGGCAGAATGGCTACTCGGCTAGAAATTGCTAATGTGGTGGCCTTTTTGTTATCAGAAGAAAGTAGCTTTATAACCGGTGCATTTATTCCTATTGATGGTGGTTATACCGCGCAGTAATTCATAATCTAAAAGATATTATTGATTTAAAATGGAAGAGGTGAATAGTGACTTTTAGTATTTAAATGATTGGTGGAGCTAAGCGGGATCGAACCGCTGACCTCTTGCATGCCATGCAAGCGCTCTCCCAGCTGAGCTATAGCCCCAATCGAAATGTTTTGTATTGTGCCACCTAACAGGGAATTAGATGGTGGAGCTAAGCGGGATCGAACCGCTGACCTCTTGCATGCCATGCAAGCGCTCTCCCAGCTGAGCTATAGCCCCAAACAAAATCTTTTGGACGGGATGCATCATATTCAAGCTAAGTTAGAGTGTCAATAAAATAATAGGGTTTTAGGTTTAATTGCTGAAATATAGAACATTTTGCAATCAGTTGAGTGGAGAAGGGAGGATGAATCAGAGAATTGGCCCCCAATAAATTGAGGGCCAATAATATTAAATTATTGAGCAGAAGCTTCACGTTCAGCGATAAACGCTAAGGCTTTCTCAATACGAGTGATAGAGCGAGCTTGACCGATAGCGTGAACGGTCACATCAAGGCCTGGAGACTGGACAGCACCTGTCACAGCAACACGTAAAGGCATACCCACTTTACCCATACCCACTTCTAATTCAGCGGCAGTTGCTTCGATGGCTTGGTGAACATTTTCAGCCGTCCAATCAGTTATCGCAGCTAATTTATCTTTTACGACTTCTAAAGGCTGACGAGCAACAGGTCGCAAGTGTTTTTTCGCCGCATCAGCGTCAAATTCTTCGAAATCTTGGTAGAAATAGTGGCAAGATTCCGCCATTTCTTTTAATGTTTTACAACGTTCACCAAGTAATTTGATTAGATCAACTAATTGAGGTCCTGTGCTGGTATCAATATTCTGTTGTTCAATATGCCATGCAAGATAGGTTGCAACTTCTTCTGCTGGTAATGAATTAATATAGTGGTGGTTTAACCATTGCAGTTTTTCAGTATTAAACGCGCTTGCTGACTTGCTGATAGCGTCAAGGCTGAAATACTCTTTCATTTCTTCAACAGTGAAAATCTCTTGGTCGCCATGAGACCAACCTAAACGCACAAGGTAGTTAAGAAGTGCTTGCGGCAAATAACCGTCATCACGATATTGCATAACACTAACCGCACCATGACGTTTTGATAGTTTTTTACCGTCATCACCTAGGATCATCGAAACGTGAGCATACACAGGTACTGGTGCCCCTAATGCTTTTAGAATGTTGATTTGGCGAGGCGTGTTGTTGATATGGTCTTCACCACGGATAACGTGGGTAATTTCCATATCCCAGTCATCAATAACCACACAGAAGTTGTAAGTTGGTGAACCATCAGTACGACGAATAATTAAATCGTCCAGCTCTTGGTTACTAAATTCAATTGGCCCACGAATTTTGTCGTCAAAAATAACGGAACCTTCTTGTGGGTTACGGAAACGAACAACGTGCGGCTCATCAGGTGTATGGTTGTGTGCATGGTCACGGCAGCAGCCATCATAACGAGGCTTTTCATTATTTGCCATTTGCTCTTCACGTAACGCTTCTAAGCGCTCTTTCGAACAATAACAACGATAAGCGGTACCCGCATCTAACATTTGGTCAATGACATCATTATAACGGTCAAAGCGTTTAGTTTGATAGTAAGGACCTTCATCCCAATTTAAATTCAACCAGTTCATACCGTCCATAATGGCGTCGATAGCTTCCTGAGTTGAGCGTTCTAAGTCAGTATCTTCAATACGCAGGACAAATTCGCCCTGATTGTGGCGACTAAATAACCAGGAATACAGAGCGGTACGTGCACCACCAACGTGTAAATAGCCAGTTGGGCTTGGTGCAAAACGGGTTTTGATTTTACTCATCGAGATTGCCTTAATTGCAAAACATGTTTTTGAAGCGCTTATCTGTTTACTGTTTAGAAGACTAAAAACAGGCACAATTAACTTGATGGCGAGTTTGATGTTCTAAGCAGTGAAATGTCTAAGCATTGCTAAAATGTATATCTATTCTATCATCCTACAATGATTCCTCAATCAAGTTATCAGGATAGAAGACAAGAAATTAGTTTGTTTCGCCAAATTTGACATAAATAAATGCGCTTTAAAAATAGTTTCTGTTTTTTTCTTAAAAGAATAAAGAGAAAATGATAGGTAATTGATTAAAAAGGCAGCTTTTCTGGTGAATATTGAAACATCTTGATTATTTTTGCAACGAACGAAAAAAATCTATTGAAAAAGCGTTGACTCAGAACTCAGTATCCCTATAATGCACCTCCATCGACGACGGGGCGATTAGCTCAGTTGGTAGAGCACCTCCCTTACAAGGAGGGGGTCAGTGGTTCGAGCCCGCTATCGCCCACCACCGTTGACGATGAAAAATAAATAATTGGGCGATTAGCTCAGTTGGTAGAGCACCTCCCTTACAAGGAGGGGGTCAGTGGTTCGAGCCCGCTATCGCCCACCAATTATTTATTATAATGTAGTATAAGTCATGAAGTGGGCGATTAGCTCAGTTGGTAGAGCACCTCCCTTACAAGGAGGGGGTCAGTGGTTCGAGCCCGCTATCGCCCACCACTTCATCAGTTACTTGCATTGAAACACAATTTAGATGGGTCGTTAGCTCAGTCGGTAGAGCAGTTGACTTTTAATCAATTGGTCGCAGGTTCGAATCCTGCACGACCCACCATCTAAGCAGTAAAAAATCAGATCTTCCAAGATGGGTCGTTAGCTCAGTCGGTAGAGCAGTTGACTTTTAATCAATTGGTCGCAGGTTCGAATCCTGCACGACCCACCATCTCAAGCAAATAATTCAATTTAACAACCACCTAAGTAAACACTCAGTCGTTAAT